>JABMOB010000005.1 GCA_013204345.1 Parcubacteria group bacterium
CCTTTGAGGACCAGGGTGTCGCTATCGACTTCGGTCTTTCGTAATTCATGGAGATGCTTGATTGCCCATTCTTTGAATCTTTCTGAAATAGTGATCTCGCTCAGCTTGCCTTTGATATCGAGTTCCAAGTTCTTAAGCTCGATGCATTGCTCGGGACACTTCACATCAACCTTTTTCTTGGTGCAGTTGTAGTAGACGTAGTGATGGACATTGCCGTTCTTGCATCGCTTCACTTTCGCTTGAGCGGTAATACTGCAACCACAGTGTCCGCACTTCATAAGTGAGGTGAAGGCAAAGCTTTTCTCCGGTCTTGGCCGAGGTTGCATGGTCCGACCCATGATAGCTTGGACCTTATTGAATTCTTCTTCGGTAATCATGGCCTCATGTGCGCCCTTATGCCATTCTCCGCTCTTATAGGGATACTCGAACCAACCGTAGTAAAAAGGATTGCTCAAGAGTGCGTAGATGCCGCTTTTTGAAAGATGTTTGCCACCCATGTGTCTGCGTTGATATGTTTTCAGATTCAACTCCTTACGAGCCACGTCCCACATTTGGCAGGTGCTGTAATTGCCACTGAGCATCAAATCAAACAATCTTTTTACTACGGGAAATCTGTCTGGGTCCTTCATGATTGTTTTGAATCCTTTTTCTCTGTCTGGCGTACTCATGTAGCCGACGGGACACATGCTTGGTAGCCAACCTTCTCGGACCTTCTTAGCGAGTCCTCTTTTTACATTCACTGATAGGTCTCTAATGTATTGATTGGCCATTCCTAGTTCTACCTGCATCATAAGAACATTGTCGGTAGGAAAATATGTTCTTCCGTACGTTACGATCTGTGCGATTGCACTCTGCTGCAACATCCAACTTATCTGCCCACCGTCTACTGGGTTACGTGCAAGGCGGTCCAACTTCCAGCAGATGATTCCATTGGCTTCGCCTTTATAGATTCGCTCAAGCATTTTGTTGAATATCGGTCGTCCCGGTTTCTTGGCTGACTGCGATTCCACGAGGATCTCGACGATTGCCAAGCCCTGCTCTTGGGCAATCTTGAGAAGTTCATCCTTCTGGGAATCGATTGAGGCCGCTTGTCGGTCTTCTGCTTCGCTCGACTTGCGGGCGTAGAGGAAGTATTTGATTGTGGGTGTTTTAGTGTTCATAAGCGCTTTTAATGTCTGGGTCATTTGGGTCATGCCCCATGTTATTGATTCTTTCGTCTGCCCATTTTTCTCCATTTATAAATGGTGGACCTTCGACTGTGTCCGCCGTTATTTCCCGTTTATTAACGGTGGGATTCTGGTCTATCGTAGTAACACTGGTGTCACTACGGGGTTCCCGTAAATTTCCCGCTATTACGGGTAAAGGTTCATGTTTAGCTCTACCGTCCACACTATGCAAAGAAGGCTCTTGAATAGCAACTGAATCGGGTCCCTGTAGCCTCTGCATTTTTCTTATGACATCTCCGATGCTAGTTATATTATTAGAAGAGTTATCAATTAGGTTAGTTAGAGTATCATCGCTGTTACTGCGATATTCTTCTCTTTTGTTACTACGGTGTGGGGTGAATTGATACTGCGATTTGTTTCTGTATTTCTCCATCCTTTCCTTCCATCCAGGAATTGGTTTCCAGTATTGAGTGGCTTGAAAGGCGTATACATTCACCATGTTGAATCCTTTTGTCTTGAGTATTCCGATGATGCCATAGGATTCAAGTATTGAGAGAGCCTTCATGGTGCTATTGCGATTGGTGCAACCTGACATTATTTGAATAGTTGTGATGCTTGGAAATGCCACCTGCGTTTCGTTATTACAATGGACCGATAGAACGAGATAAATTCTCGCACATGAATTACCCAGGGCTGCGTTATAACCACCGTGCACATATTCGTTTTCCATGAAAAACCTGCTTGGTTTACGCTTGGTCCTTATCTTCGACCGATCCATTTCTTTAATCTGTTTTTGTAGGTTTGCGTTTTTCTGATTTTGGTTGAGAGCCATTCTGACTGGCGACTTTGGTCTTTCGTTTCGCCATGTTGGAGTTATCTCTTGTTCGTTGTCCATATTCTTGTAGCCACGCTTTCTTGATCGGTCGATAGACGAAGCTAAAAAGCGTGAGGAGATTAATTGCCTCATCGGCTAACACGTCATCAGGAAGAACCTTGCCGGTTTCCTGGCGGTGAATTTCTTTATATTCTTCGAATGCGTGTTTGGTAAGCATAATGAGGGTTTCGACCTTTGTGTAATTAGTTCTTCTGAAAAACAGAAAAAGCTAGACCCCCGTTGCAAGTGGTCCAGCTTTTTCCGTGCAACGGGAATGTTTATAATCCTAAGGCCGTAAAGTTTCCTAACTGTAGGAATTACTTTCTTAGGACTGTACTTATCGTAACGGTGAAAAAATGCAAAACATGGTGCATTACTTTTTACCGCTTAAAATAAGGATTCTTTAATCCTAATGGCTAAAAGTGTGCAAATTGGTGTGCATTACTTTTGCCTTTAGGACCAGATAAGTATGAGGCCCGAATTAGTGCAAATTAGTGGGTGTTGGCCAAGATAACGTAAAAAAGCCCTGAATAGGCTTGGAAAAGCGTACACAGGGCTGTTTAGGGCGTAATAGGCCTCTAATCAAAGCTAGTTTGTGCTTTGAACTTGAACGGTATTCTCTACCAACTCAAAGAATTGATTTGAATTAATAATCTCAGAATGAAGTGTTCCGCTGGCGCTTATATCTTTAATAGTCAGAACTAAAGCATAATTTTGCGTAATATCTTCTTCATTTCCTGCATTGTCTTGTAAAAGTTGATCAGCGATCATCATTTGAACTAATACTTGAAAATCGAGCTGTGTAAGTCTAGGTCTTATTTTTGTAAAATGAATAGTATTGAAAGTACTATTTCTATACGCCTCCCAAGAGTGCGGAGGGTTTATAGCTTGAGATTTAGTTTTTCCAGTTGATCCAGTAGGGGTTAATTCAGGTTTGATAAAACTCAAAGAAGGATCGAGTTCTATCATTTTATATTCTTTAAAGTTTCTATTTACTGGTGGGTTATAAACTAAAGTAAAAGTAAATTCAACCTTCTTACCTAAAAGAGATTTGGGTAAGTTAATAAGTATTTTTTGCTTCTTTTCAGAAAAGCTAATTTTATCTGCATATACCACCGTAATCTGATTTGGGTTATCAATCAGTACAGTTGAGTAATCAGCCTGGCCAAAACCATAAGCTCTTTTAAGTCCGTCGTCTGTTATTTGGCTTTGGGAAACACGACTTGTTGAATGAATCATCAGAGCCTTAATCAGATTTGCCTTGTTTTCATTAAAACCAGTAAGCTGAGTAGGTAGACTCGATTTCTTTAAATAATCTAGTAATTGGAGGCACTGGCGAGTAACTAGTGGAGCACTAAAGCTACTACCCACCTCTCGATTAAATCCATTCGAGTCAACCAATTCTACTCCGTAAGTATTTTTTGATGCCTCAAGATGAGCTGGACCATATTGATGAGTCGAGTCAATTTTTATATTACCCCCAACAGCTACAATCTCTGGTTTTTTCATGTCATTTCTCAACCCTCCCTTTCTGGTAAAAGGAGACGGGTGCTTACTTTGATCACAAATGGATGAGGTATCTGCAGTATCCGTAATAGACCCGACCGTTAATGCATTTATTGCATCGGCAGGGGCTGCAATATGACAGTCTACTCCAGGGGTGTTAAATATTTTATTGTAGCCAAGTGGAAAATTCCCATTTTGATTTCCTGATGCACAAACAAACAAAACATCCTCTTCATTCGCAAGCGTATCAATCATCTCTGATGTCTCACTAATATCTAATTCTTCGATTTGTTTATGATCTGCAAGTGATAGATTGAATAAAGTAGCTTGACTAGAATACTTTCTAACACTTTTCTGAATAGCATCCATTATTGTTTGATCGTCAGCAATAATTTCATCGTTACCATTCTTATGAAGCGCTTGTACGTCAATTATTTTTCCAACAGAGTCAACACTTTGATTGTTCTGGACCTTCTTAAAAAGATTATCACCAAACAAGATACGACTCGCAACTGAGGTGCCATGATTTTTATTGGACATTTGTCCCGTCTTTAGAAAATTCTCACGTTGCACTACAAAACCATTCATAATTTGATGATCAACGCCACTATCAATAATTACAACCTTTTCGTCTGTTAATGAAGACCCTAGAGTGATGGATCTAGCATCAGTGTTTGGGGTTGTTCTTTGAGAACCAAAAATGGGCGCTAGTTTAATAAAATTAATGAAGTTACAATCTTCATCTTCGAGAATAATCTTTATTTCGGACTTATCCAATGATGCCCTAAAAGACATGTTACTTATGAAAAATCTTTCATCGATTTTTGTAATGCTTGAAGAATTTACTTTTGAAATTAATATCTTATATAGGTCATCGTATTCGCTCTTTGATCTATCAAAATAAACGGTTAAGATGCAGTCAACGCGACTGTTACTTTGGGATGCAAGTAATAGTTTGATATCACCAGAGCTTCTCCTATCGATAGAGGTATTTTTATCTGTTAAAGCGGTAACGGAAAAGATTTCTCTTGAAAGATTATTGGCTTTTTTTGCTTTTTCTACTGCAGCACTTTCAAATGTAGCCTCATTTAATAACTTGGTTAACTTATCAAAATCCGCCTTGAGTCCACTCAAAGTCAGGGTGCCGTCTTCTCTGGACTCTACTATTTGAACTCCAGCTTCCTTCCAGAGCATCGACGGCTCACTACTCTTACTGGTAGCCAGCTCATCAAGTTTTGCTTCTACGTAGTATTTCTTGTCCTGCTTTAATGAAGATGTGTTAAATGATTTAACAGCTGTATTTAATTTCTTTAACCTGCTCTCATATTGGCTTTTGTAGTAATCAGGATTTTCCTTTACTTTTTTACTCCAAAAAGTTTCCCAGAAAGGTCCACCCCTTCCAGTTTTCTTTTCTCGCAGACTAGATTTTCTTGGTATTAGTAAGGTATACATCTCATTTTAAATTATCCCTAAGTGTTGTATAAGGAATCTTCGTCATTTCCTCAATATCCTTGAGCTTAAAGCCATGATCTTTAAGTTTTTGACACATTGCATATAAATCCTGCTTTGAGATCTTTTTATACAACCGATTGCCGAGCATTAAGTGGAAATAGGCAATCATCATATCCGTAGTTGATAAATACGATCTACCGGATATAACGTAGTTTTTTGTTGCCTGTTGGGTAAGATCAAATATCTCTGAGCCACTAAGTCCATCAGTAATTTTAACCAAAAAACCAAAATCTACCTGTTTTTCAATCTTTTCCAGGAATAAGTTAAACAACAATTCTCGACTTTCTGGTGATGGCACCTCCAGTCTAATCTTTAAGGGGAATCGTCGCCAAATGGCCTTATCTAAGATTTCATCATGATTTGTTGCACCAATGATTAGTGAATTGTTTGGAAAAAGATCAATATTCTGGAGAAGAACCGTAACTATTCTTTTTAATTCTCCGAGTTCTTTTTCATCAGCACGATGTTTTGCAACAGTATCAATTTCATCGAGAAATAACACCACGTTCTTTTGTCTAGCTATATCAAATATTTCTCGAATGTTTTGACCTGTTTTACCAAGATACGAGGAAACCAACTCATCTAACCTAACCAGAATTAAAGGAAAGTTTAGTTTGTTCGCAATTGCGTATGCAAGTTTTGTTTTTCCAGTTCCAGGAGGACCATATAACAAAATTTTATTTGCTGGTTGTAAGCCAAAATCAGATAATCGATCTCGATCTTCCCATTCTCTAAACAGGGTTGCCACGATATTTTTTGCATCAATGTCTAAAACAACTTCTTCTGGTAAGACTTGAGAATGAAATTCAGAAACCAGACCTGGATTATTAAGTGAAATAGTTTTTTTGTAATCAGATTCTTCTGGCCGAGCAAGATTGGCTGCAGAAAAACTATTAGCACTAGGTATTTTCTTAATTAGATTCTCTAATCGTTTGCTCACAACCACCTTTCGGTTTTGTTTCGATTTTATTGATTCTTTTCTTAAAATAGAAGCGACACTATGGATGTCACCTGATATGAAAGCATTAGTAATATCTTCAATTAATTTTATACTGGGCATATTTTCGTAATGCTGAAACAGCTTATCTACAGCAGTATTATTATATATTATTACGGAAATATTTAATAGCTATATTTTCGTACTTTTTTGTGGACAACTCACGACTTTGCTATTTCCTCAAATTCTCATCAAGGGTATTACCTTTTTCGTCTTCCCAGGAAATCCAACCATTAATCGGACTACCTGACAATGTAGCAGCAGCTGCACTTGGGCTTTTGAAAATTATATCTTCAGTAGTCACGTATGAGTCGTCACCTTTTAGGACCATCTTTCCTTCTTTCAAAAATCTCTCTCGTGCAGTTTTACTCCATCCAGTAAAACTACCGACCTCTTTTCGGCGAGCGATTGAGCCGGCAAACACTGTCATTGAACCATCCTCAAGAATTTTTGCGCTAGCCTTAACACCATTTGCCTTCAAATGATAAAGAGTGTTGTCAGCATATGAATCTTCTACAGCTTCAAATACTTGGAACTTGAATACATTTAAAACAAATCTAATGTTCTCAAAATACTGCTCGACGGTAACCTTCTCAAACTCCAAAAGAGTATTTTCCTGCGGTTGTACTTTATTCTGGACCTTCATACGCTTTGCTTCATAAGCAAGTGTCGTTGCCCGATATTCGAGATATTTTACAAAAGCTCTATTAAGCCCGCCAGTAAATACGACAGCTGTATTCCAAAAATCCTTATTTGCATCGTGGTTTGAAATTCTAGAGTAGAAACTTTCTGATTCTCCAATGTAGACTAGGTTTTCACTAGTTTCTTCATCCACACCAAACAGCAAATAGAGCCCAGGTTGATTAATTTCTGGTCGATTTTTTAGATCCTTAAGGTTTTGACGAGGAACGACAAAACACTTACCAATCCAACCAGGAATATCGACTATTTTTAGTCCAGTAGGATTTCCATGAGGAACGAGAATTTGTAGAGCTTTGGCATTCATAGTGGTATATTTTATTTTGAGAACTTACCACCAGAGATATCAAAGAATCTTTCGAAAAAGCTGGTCAATTTTGTTAGGACGCTCTCACGTTTCTTTGTACGCTCTCCAGTCGCAGAAAAACGAGACACGGGAGGCAATACTTTAGTAATAGCCGTACCTGTTGTTGCTACATTGCCATCACGAAAGGCGTTGCGTACAAAAGTTTACGTTGCATCAGGATCAAGACCTTCGCTTGTGATAATCTGCTCGAGTTCTTCAACTTTTTTCTTATCTACGAATTTCTGCCAATCTTCATCAACTACTGAATGAACATCAAGGGTGGTAATGAATTGATTGATGAGTTCCTTCTTATTTCGCAATTCAACGCTCGAATCTATTGCTTTGTTTATATCAAGCAAGAGCTCACGATCGCTCGTGTGGCCTTCGTGGTATTTTTTAATGAGATCCAGCACATAGTCGATGTTTATCTCAACTTGCTTGATCAACTCCATCTCGAAGACCACGTCATCATTAACATTTTCCTTAGCATCTTCTACACCCTTACGAAATTCGTTATAGAGATCAATGTATGCACTATGATAGTCCTGGATATCACGTTCGGATAGTATTTCATTACCAGCAAACTCATCGAATGTTGTTAGAATGTTCCGCACTCGCAAAATTGCACTGTATAGCTTGATGAAGTCTTTCTGATTTTGTTCGCCTATAATGCGTTCACCAACTGGAAACTTTTCCAATAGCTCTGAAACTAAACTTGCATATCCGCGCACTTCTTTATCGCCATCTTTGTAACCGTTGTAGTAGTCGGCGTATGCTTTCAAGAGCACCACACCGCTAGCTTCCTTATCACCAAAAAGAGCAATGGATTCATTGGTTGCTTTTTCAAGGTTTCGGAAACATACAATATTTCCAAAAGTTTTTACGCTGTTGAGGATTCGATTGGTACGTGAGTAAGCTTGCAATAGTCCATGTAAGCGTAGATTCTTATCCACCCATAATGTATTGAGTGTTGTAGCATCAAAACCAGTCAAAAACATATTAACCACGATAAGCACATCGATTTCTCGGTCCTTCACTCTCTGACTTACATCCTTGTAATAGTTTTGGAATTTATCGGAAGAAGTATCATATGACGTTCCAAACATCGTATTGTAGTCAGCAATAGCGCTCTCTAGGAAGTCTCTTGAGCTTACATCCAATCCAGCCGTATCCTCTGAGTTTTCATCAACCATTCCATCCGCATCTTCGTCGTTTACACCAAAACTATAAATTGTCGCTACTTTGAGTTTTTTATCACTCGGCACCTCAGCTAATTGTTTTTTAAACTCAGCATAGTATTTCTTTGCTACGTCAATTGACGAGACAGCAAAAATTGAATTGAATCCAGCCAATCTTCGATCCTTTAATTTATAGAAACTATTACGTTTAGTTTTCTGATCGAAATGTTCACGTATGTAGCTAACAATATTCGTTAAGCGTTCCGGTGCAGCAAGTACCGCCTCACGATCAATATCGCTCACTTTTTTATCTTCAATATTTTCTGCTTCGCGGACCGTCGATACATAATCAACCTTAAACGGCAGAACATTCTTATCGGCGATTGCATCTACGATAGTGTAGGTGTGCAATTTTTCACCAAAGGCTTGCTCGGTGGTTTTCAGATCTGGTCGGCCACCTGAAGATGAATTTATTGCAAAAATTGGTGTACCAGTAAAACCGAATAGATGATAATTCTTGAAGGTCTTGGTAATTGCCGCATGCATGTCACCAAACTGAGAACGATGGCATTCGTCGAATATAAGGACCACATGATCATCAAAGATAGTATGCCCAGTATTACGTCCAATAAATCTATCCAACTTCTGAATAGTGGTGATAATAATTCGTGAATTTGGATTCTCTAGTTGCTTCGCTAGGATGGCTGTACTGGTATTACTATTTGCCGCACCCTTTTCAAACTTGTCGTATTCACGCATTGTTTGATAATCCAAATCCTTTCGATCCACGACGAATACGACCTTATCAACATAAGCCAATTTACTTACCATTTGTGCTGTCTTAAAGCTGGTGAGTGTTTTCCCTGATCCTGTCGTATGCCAAATGTATCCACCAGCCTCTACAGTGCCGAGCTTCTTGTAGTTTGTACTGACTTCGATACGGTTAAGTATTCTTTCTGTTGCAACTATCTGGTATGGTCGCATTACCAAAAGCTGACGGTCTGTGGTGAACACGCAGTATTTGGTCAAAATATTCAAAAGCGCGTGCTTTGCAAAAAATGTCTTAGCAAAATCCATCACGTCTGTAATCGGGCGGTTAGTGGCATCTGCCCACCAACTTGTGAACTCAAAACTATTGCTTGAGCGTTTACCTTTTTTCGCAGCACCTTCACTTGATTCTTTAACATGCTGAGAACGAGTGGTGTTGCTGTAGTATTTCGTATGTGTGCCGTTTGAAATGATGAATAGCTGAACATACTCAAAAAGTCCTGATGCTGCCCAGAAACTCTCACGCTGATAACGATTGATCTGATTAAATGCTTCCTGGATAGCCACACCACGACGCTTGAGCTCGATATGCACGAGAGGTAGTCCATTTACGAGGACCGTCACGTCGTAACGATTAGCACGCTGACCATCTTCTGTGGCGTATTGATTTATAACCTGCAGACTGTTGTCATGAATATTATCCTTTTTGATAAGATAGATATTCTTTACGGATCCATCATCACGATTTAGATTCTTGATATGGTCTTCCTGGATAGTCGCTGTTTTATCTTCAATACTTTGATTTGGATTCGCAATCTCACTTTCAAAGAAATGGGTCCATTCGGTATCAGTAAATTCAAAATCATTAAGCTTTTCTAGTTGCTTGCGTAAGTTGACCGCGAGATCCTCTTCGGATGTGATAGTCACATACTCATATGCCTGAGTTTCTAGTTGCTTGATAAAAGCACGCTCGAGATCTGCTTCGCTTTGATAATGCGCAACTCGAACGCCGTCCGGTGTATATTCCGAGACAACGGTACTTTGAGTATTTTCCGCAACTAGATTGTATTTATTATTAATTGACATATTCGTTGAATGTTAGAAGTTTACTTCGATAGTATTCGTATTGGGACCGGCGAGCCTGAAGTTCGGCTGGCAAACCTATTGAAATGTTGTTTGTAAGAACATCAAAATTATCTAGAATTGATACGATTCTTTCTTGCTCTTTTAATGATGGAATGGGAATTTTGAAATTTAATATCTTATCAGCCTTAACGCGAGTAACCTTGGCACCTTGAGCATATTTCTCCTTAAATTTATGAAAATTTGTGGTCTGTAAAAGATACGTAATGAATTTTGTATTTTGGTTATGACGAAATGCAAACATATCACCACTGATACAAATTTCGCCACCTAACCATCCTAGTGGTTTACACACGTCTTCAATATTTTCGCTAACTCCAGCAATCAAAACGTCTCCTTTCTGGGCCTTCTTTAATTTCTTTGCTAATTCCGGAGACACAAACGACTTTGTTTTGTCTGCAAAAGTTCCATAATATGTATATATTTGACCGTAGTGAATACAACCAATACCACTCTCAGCAAAATCTTTCTTTTGTAATCCGTTACCTCTAATTAATGTCCCAATTTCTCCTAGAGTTTTATACTCAACTTCTTTAATATTTAGCAACTCATCCCTATAATATGAATACTGTTTCTTTCTAGCTTCTAGCTCAGCTTCTAGCTCAGCTTCTAGCTCAGCTTCTAGCTCAGTAAAACTATTAAGAATTTTGACAATTTCTTCCTGGACCGCAAGAGGTGGTAAGGGTATTTTAAATTTCTTAACATCACTATCTGAAATAGCTGGATAACTTGCACCTTTCTGCGTTGCTTCAACATAGTCATAAAAAGTAGATGTTCCGATCAAATGAAAAATGAAACTGGTGATCACCTTATCTTTTTTTGGTCTCAACACACAGAATCCTGTGCTACAAATCTGTCCATCATATTCTTCATTGATAACACAAAAACGTTTTAATGTTGGACGTGTTGTACCGAAAATAACATCGCCTTTATTAACTATCTTTTGTGCTCGACTAGGCGCTATCTTTCTATCTATAGTTTGAACCTCTGAAACAACATGAGTGACTCTATCTACAGATGACAAATCAATGTATTTAAATGATTGCTCAATATTACTCGACCAATTGATATTTGCGGTTGGTTTACAAACCTTACCAAGCTCAACAAACTCAACCCCTTTAGGGCAGATCTCGGAAATTAGCTTTTCAATTTTGTTTAGATGTTTAGTCATTTGATTTCTTCAATGTCACTGACAATTTCATCAATGGCTGTACGCAACTTGTTCTGTCGTGCAACAATTTCGGCAATGTTCAGATTAAGTGCTTTAATATCAATCGCCTCACGAGTATCTTTTGCGGTAACATAATTTGATACAGTGAGATTGTAATCACTTTCAGCAATGGTTTTGTTATCGACAAGTTTGGCATAATATTCATTATCTTTTCGGACAGTAAATGCTTCTAAAATCTTTTTACGATTTTCATCGGTCAATTTATTTTTATTTCCACCACGAACAAATTCAGCAGAGGCATCAATGAACAGAGTTTTATTATCTTTCTTACTCTTTTTAAGGACGATGATACAAGTTGCAATACCTGTACCAAAGAAGAGATCTGGAGGAAGCTGAATAACAGCATCAATGTAATTATTATCTACGAGATATTTACGAATCTTACCCTCTGCACCGCCTCGATATAGAACTCCGGGGAAATTAACGATTGCTGCAGTACCACTTGTAGAGAGCCATGTGAGCATATGCATGGTAAAAGCCAGGTCGGCTTTACTCTTTGGTGCTAGGACTCCAGCCGGTGAAAAACGTGGATCATTAATGAGTAGTGGATTAGCATCACCATCCCACTTAATTGAGTAGGGTGGATTGGAAACAATGGCATCAAAAGGCTCGTCATCCCAATGCTTTGGATCTGTGAGCGTATCTCCATGAGCAATATCAAAATGATTGTAGTTGATATCGTGCAAGAACATATTTATGCGACACAAGTTATAAGTGGTGAGATTGATTTCCTGTCCGTAAAAACCTAAACGCACATTGTCCTTACCGAGGACCTTAGCAAATTTAAGAAGGAGTGAACCTGAACCACAGGCTGGGTCATAAACTTTGTTTACTTCTTTTTTACCGACAGTTGTAATCTCTGCCAACAATTCGCTCACTTCTTGAGGGGTGTAAAATTCACCACCAGATTTACCAGCGTTCGAAGCATACATGGTCATGAGAAACTCATACGCATCACCGAAGGCGTCGATAGTGTTATCTGAGTACTTTCCAAGTCGGAGATCACCAATAGCTTCCAAGAGCTTGGTAAGTTTTTGATTTCGTCTTTCTACAGTGCCACCAAGCTTGTTGGAGTTTACATCAATATCATCAAACAAACCCTTAAGATCATCTTCGCTATTGGCACCCTTTGCTGAGTTTTCAATATTTCTAAATACTGATTTTATTGTCTCATTAAGATTTGCATCATTTCGAGCATTTTTACAAACGTTTACAAAAAGCTCACTTGGTAAAACATAGAATCCTTTTTCTTTTACCGTATCAGAGCGGCCAAACTCAGCTTGTTTATCGGAGAGTGATGCATAGTCAAAATCTTTCTTACCCGCACGACGTTCATCTGCATTTATGTAGTTAGTTAAATTCTCACTAATGAAGCGATAAAAAAGCATGCCGAGAACATATGACTTGAAATCCCAACCATCGACGCTACCACGAAGATCATTGGCAATCTGCCAAATAGCACGATGTAATTCTGTGCGTTCCTGCTCTTTGGTCATATTTAGATTTAGGTCTTTGTTGCTCATATAATTATTTTTGTATTTCCTCGTAGTCCTCTGGATTACCAAGAACCCTTACAAGGTCCTTAGACCCATCGACAGAAATAGCCCCACATTTACATGGAGTTAAACCGCCTCGAGTTTCAAAGTGAATCTCAGTGCCACACTTCTTGCACTTGATGTAGGTTTCTATTTTGTTTTGGTTTGCAACGGGATTCATATAATTATTTTTCGTTACTGTGCATTAATTTCAATTGAAAGATGGTATCTGCTTTTAACTTTGCGCGCGCAGAGTCTTTCTGTGAATCAGTGAGTAATTCTCCAAGACCATCCAAAATATGCTTGTTATCCATTTTTTCAAGCATATCAATACACTTTTCCAATGCCTCTTTATAAGAAACTCCTGATCGTTCCTCTACGATCTTTCGGTTGATTGGCCAGTTATTCTTTGCAAAGTACTGCACATCAAAAATATCTCGACTTGTTTTACCAATTCTCTCAAGCATCGCCATCAACTTGTGAGCAAACATATCTTCTTTGATCATAACAAGCATTGAGATACCAAGGTAAGTCTTCATTTCATACTTTGATCCGAACTTACGAAGATTGACCTCAACCTTAATCTGTTGAGCATTTGCCTCGTAAGAAACTACATTTTTTAAATTACTTTTTTGTATATAAGATTCTGTAATTTTCCCATACGTACCAATGATTTGGTTTATCTTTTCAAATACTTCGTTTTCCGCTGTTTCATCCAATAAGTCAAAATCCAAGTCCACAGAATGTCTTGGTAAGTCATAAAACATCATAGCAGCAGTACCACCCTTGAATCCTAAGTGTGGCGCGATAGAAGTATCAGAATAAATATCCTTCAAAATCTGCAATAAAATATTTTTATGTTTTGAGTAGTCTAATGTCATATGGTTTTTTGATATTCTTTTACCTTCTTTTCCAAGCGCTTGTTATTATAAATCGGTAATATCTCCATCACTTTATTCCAATCCAATGAACGCAAATTATCAAAGTGATAATCCTTTGATACGTATACTCGGTCCAAAAAAGCACGCTCACGTGATGCTGTTGCAATACCGTTTGTATGTTCTATTCCTGCAGAGTTACTTAAAACATAATCCTTCATACGAACGAAGGTTATTTTTTGATCGCCAACAGTAATCTCTCGATTCATATATGATGCGACAAAAATATTTCCGTAGTATTGAAAATTTACACCCTCTCTGGTTAAGATAGTTTCGAAGCTGATGTATGAGGGAGTGTATATACGTGTCGCTAATTCAAATCGATTGTAGTTTTTATCTTTAGCATAAAACCCTCTATGAACCCTGATCAATTTGCCAGTCTTAGCGTAATAGTTCAAACGGACCCTGACAGCCGATTCATTTTGTTCACCCCACAACAAAACCACATCTTTTGTAGAGAAGATGGTCTGGGTTGATCTTAATAAGATCTCTATAAATTCGCCTTTTGTGGGTTTATTATCCATATTGTTGCTGGAAGTTAGTTTTAACCTAACATCCAGTCACAATACTAGCACATTTCACCAAAATCAACAATAGTGTCAAATTCACTACATTTAGGCAAAAAGTAGTGAATGGACCCCTGTTTTAGCCTTCTATTCACTAGTTTTTGATCTATAATTAAAATAGTTTCGCCGAGTTAAATAGGACACCGAAGGCTTCGCACCACGTAAGCACGTATGGATAGTCATTCACACTCACTCCCGCTGGAATCTCATAATTGATATTTCCTTCTGTAGCACGAACACGTCCAAGACTTACGAATTCTTTTGCATCAAGATCCTTTGCCAAATACACATAGATATCAGGACCATTGATGGTCTTGAAATTCTCATAGCGGATATACTTTTTACCATCCGCTTCAACTATACGAACTGTGCCAGAAGCAGGGTGGCCTGCCGTACCGATAACATTCATGGGTGCAGTTGGTTGAACTGAGGTTGTGCTTGAGGTGCTGTTGACCGCAGGGTTTAGATCGTCCACCTTGATATTTATAAAGAGTGGAGAGATTGTATAGTAAGCAAAAGAGAGGATTGCAATGCTAATGGGGATGCCTATTATATAAAAGAGTTTCTTTTTCATAGACATAAAGAAATTATTAACACTATTTTGATAACTATCAAAATATATTGCATGGCATGTATAACCGCCTACATTCTTTTGAAGATAGTCCTGGTGATAGCTTTCAGCTTTGTAAAAAATGCTGAGCGGTTCCAAAGTCGTTACTACTGGATCCTTCCAGCGTTTTGATTTGTTCACGATGTCGATGAAGTCTTCTCCTTCCTTTTTCTCTTCTTCATTTCCATAGAAAATAGCAGAGCGGTAGGACGTGCCTCGATCGCCACCTTGCTGATTAAGCGTTGTGGGATTATGAATCTGAAAGAAGAAGTCGAGAAGATTTTTATACGATGTCTTTGTTGAGTCATATTCAATCTCTACAGCTTCGGCGTGGCCTGGGTGATTATCATAGGTTGGGTTCTCATTCTTTCCACCGGTATATCCAACCTCGGTAGCAATAACGCCAGGCTGGGTTCTGATCAGATCTTCAAGTCCCCAGAAACATCCACCTGCGAGTACGATTTTTTTGTTTATTTTTTCAGTCATATTATTTTGCATCAAAATTTTCAAAGCATACAGAATTCATGCAGTATCTTTTACCAGTCTGCGTTGGACCGTCATTAAATACATGCCCGAGGTGAGAGTTGCACACAGCACATACTGTCTCGGTCCGCGTCATACCATAAGAGGTATCATCAATGTTCTTTACCGCACCAGGAAGCGCTTCATCAAAGCTTGGCCAGCCAGTACCAGAATCAAACTTTGCCTCTGCCTTAAAGAGCGGGTTGCCACACGCAGCACACTTATAGAAACCATCTTTGTCAGGATGAATTAATTTTCCTGAAAAAGGTGCCTCTGTGCCTTTCTGCCGCAAAACATCATATTGCTCAGGTGTTAGTTTCTTCTTGAATTCTTCTTCATTTTTAGGCATGTTGTCATTCGTATAATTTATATTATTATTCATACTTATTTTTGTAATTTTTAAATAATTAAGCAATACCAAGCATTTGTTTCAATCTCGACTCGTCAAAGCCAGTTATCATTTCATTGTCGACAAAAATAACCGGCACGCCCATCTGTCCACTTTTCTCTAACATCTCTGTGCGTTTGGCTTTATCCGTTGAAACGTCATAGTCAGTAAACGCTACACTATTCTTTTTGAAGAATTCTTTAGCTGCGTGACAAAAGTGACATGTTGGTGTTGAGTATATGGTTACGTTTTTCATAGTATTTTAAGGATTAATTAAATAAGTATAAATATTTTTCATACCCCTGGCTTTTCATCTCTTCTTTCGACACAAACAAGAGAGAAGCTGAGTTAGTGCAGAATCTTCGGCCACCTTCCTCAACCGGACCGTCATTAAATACATGTCCCACATGCCCAGCATCACTTCGCACTTCGGTTCGAGTTGTAGACAATGAATTATCTGCATGAAGTGTTACAGAATCATCATCAATTGTTCTCCAGAAACTCGGCCAGCCTGTACCTGAGTCATACTTATGAGTACTCGAAAAGAGAGGCTTCTTGGTTACAATATCGACGTAGATTCCTTCTGCCTTATTGTCCCAGTATTTGTTTTTGAATGGAGATTCGGTGCCATTCTCAGCCACGACATGATATGCGAGAGGATCAAGATTCTTGAGCATCTCAGCTATCTCTTCGTCAGTATAGTTATAATCTGTTTTAGTACTTTTCTTCATAGAAGTTGTTTGTTCAGTTTCCAGAAATTTGATGGCCGCATCTTTTGCCCATGTCTCCTCGACAAAACCGGCTCTACCTGATCCTTTTTTATAGCGCTCATAGTGATCAGATGCTTTCTTGTAATAATCTTGGTGATATTCTTCAGCCTTAAAGAAATTTGCAAATGATAATACTTCGGTTGCTATTGGCTTAGTAAAAAGCTTACTTTGCTCTAGACGCTTTTTAGAATCAAAGGCAGCTTCTTTTTGTGCGTCATCATGATAAAAGATAGCTGTAGTGTATTGGAAGCCTTTGTCCGCAAATTGACCCTCAGTACTTGTAGGATCAATATGTGACCAATAGATGTCTAGTATTTCCTCAGTAGAGATTAGTTTAGGATCGTATGTTATCTGCACAGCTTCACGATGCTTAGTTGTACCCTTTGAAACTTTGAGATACGAAGCATCTTGTTCACTTCCACCTGCATAGCCAGAGACCGCATCTATGACTCCAGGGTTTTCTTGGAAGTATGCTTCGGTGCACCAGAAGCATCCTCCTGCTAAAGTAATTGTTTCGTAGCCCTCGACACTCGTACTAGTTTCTTTCATCGAAGATTCTTTTTTCATATCCTTTGGTGCAAACCTTTCTATCAAACTATCTTCAAGCTGTATGGTCGCACCATATCCTGAATCGAGAATCAGCGTCTCTAATTTTTTATCGTAGCCGGTAAGAATGAGAATTCCGACAATTACAATCAGGACCCCGAATACTTGTTTTATTCTTCCTGTAGCTTGCATATGATCACTCACTTTGTTAATGATCCTTTGTCCAAAGTAAGCAATGAGGAGTAAAGCTAGGGCCAAACCGAATGTAAATCCGAGCAGATACACGAATCCGACAAAGAAGCTGGCGGGTAGAGTGGTGGCGATAATGAACAGATACGTCGGAGAGCATGTTGTAAATACAGGACCGAGAGCAAGACCGATTAGCATGTCTCCCTTGTAACTTTTCTTTTGATATCCAGCACCTACTGCTTTATTGCTCAATATGCTTAGCTTGGCAACAAACGGGACCTTGGTCCAAAGTGATGGAAATGCGATTGCAAAACCAACCAAGATAATAACTACTCCCGAAAAGCTACTCCAAAATATCTGAGGAATAGATATAAATAAGGTTGTAGCTTTTAAAAGAAGAGTGAAGATGATTACGGAGACTGAGAGTGATCCGATCACCGTAATTGCTCGTCTTGATATTCTCTTTTCACCTGCTTCGGATGCCCCAATAACAATCGGCAGCAAGGGCAATATGCAAGGCGCTACGACCGTAAATACTCCTGCTAAGATTGCTATGAGGAAGAAAATCATATTACTGTATTTGAGAGAGGAGATTATCTAGACTTCCGCCTCCGCTCCACTTCTTGATCATGTTTCCATCTTTATCAACTTGCACAAGTGTGTGCTGGTAGGTTACTCCATATTTTTTCTTGAGCTCAGTCTCCTTATCGTAGTCAGTCTTTAGGATAGTCACGTCCCCAGGAATCGATTTGAGATTACTTTCAATACTTGAGTTAAGTCCACGACATGACGGACACCATGAAGCATGGAAAAATAACACAACATCGCCAGTTTCGGCTCGTGCAATCTTGTCGGCACCATACGCCTCGTACGATCCAACTTTCATCATAGTTTCACCTTTGTCCATCATACTTGTCTCATCCTTTTTCATCATTGTCTCAGTGTTTGTGGTGTCAGTTTTCATCATGGCCTCTTTTTCTTCCATAGCCTTTTTCTCCATCATTGCTTTGTCTTCCATGGCTTGCTGTTCCATTTTCTCTTTTACCATCATCGCATCATCTTTATTGTTCATCGATGCGTACACTCCACCAACAATAACCACCAATGCTATAACTCCAATAATAATCCCTGTGTTTTTATTCATATGATTTGTAAAATTATGTTACCTGTTAATTACTAATATGATGTAAGTATATATAATACAAAACAGTATGTAAAGTCTACTTTACATACTGTTGGTGGACAACTTGTCGGTATTCCGCCTGATCCTACAGATTCCTATCGCTCCAGATACGGGTACCAATCTTGGTCACCACCATCACAATGAGCGCTACCACGAGCCATTCATCAACTGCGTGAGAGTATCCTTGAACAATAATTCCAAGAATGAGGGTTGCTGATCCTGCGAGGAAAGCATTTCGTCCGGCGAGCGCCTTGTGTTGATCATCTCGTTCATCTACAGCTTTTTCCCTGAGTATGAAGCTTGCAAAGATAGCAAAAAGTACCAAAATAACCGCAAGCATACTCATCACCATCATATCTGGCATCCAGAAGTGAAAGGGGTTCAAAAGCAATATCGCTGTAACAATAAGGCCGATGGTAACAATGGATTCACCGATTATATTTCTTGGGTTATTTTTCATATGCGATTTTGAATATTTTCTCGACAGGTATCTCAAAGAAACCAGCGATTTTAAGGGCTAGTAAAATTGACGGTGTGTAATTACCCTTTTCCAAGGCAATGATGGTCTGGCGGCTGACATTCACTTTTGTCGCCAAATCTTCCTGGGTCACACCAGTTTCTGTGCGAAGTTTGCTCACCTCATTTTTGATGTGTTCTGTCATACGTTTAGATGTTAGTGATTATATATTCCAAAGTTTGAAATGTAAAGTTGTCTTTACTTGTACATCGCCATCTCCGCTTCAGTCGGCTGCGTAATTCCAAAGAAACCCTGCTTGATATTCGGTAGCCAAATATGCTCTTTGTTTGTCTTCCAAAAGGTTCCGATATCCCGTACTATGTCGAGCAAATTTTAACGCCGAAAGGCGTTTTAAATTTGTGACGCAGAGGAAGCCAACAATTTGGCTTCTGTGTAGGGTTCGAAGCCTGTTTGAGCATTTTTTATGAATGAAATGAAATAAAAAATCCAAACAGGATACTGGTCATGTAATGACCGAAATTCTCTACCTGCGGAGCAATCTATTGACATATATTTTATCTTTGATATAGTATAAACAGAAAGGAGATCATCATGAAATACCTGAATACTGGTTTGATTACCTTCGGCATCCTTTGTGTCTTGGCTGTTTCTTTTAATACGCCAAACCGAGAAGATGCTGAGCGAATCATGCTCAAGTATGGTCGTCAAATTCCAACGGCACCAATCAGTGGTACTATCATGTGGCATCTACAACACGGTGACTAAGCCGTCCCAGAGGAAACCAAATCCTTCGGAGGCGGTTTTCTTTTGATATACTTTGTCTCATGAAAGACTATAAAATCATAGCCCTAGGCTCTCAGTGTTCAGGAAAATCTGCAATTATTAAATATCTACAAGACAATACTGATTTTGTTTGTATTGACCACGATGAAGAAATAAAGAGCAGACATGATGGTAAATATCCTAAAGATCACGTTTATGTAAGTAACGAGGTTTTACCTTCAATTGAAGATTATGTTTTAGATTTACCAACCGTAATTTACAGTGCTAGTTTTTGGGGGTTAGACAAAGACGGAGTAATAAGTAATGAAAAGATTAACTTAGCAAAAGAGAAGGGTTTTAAACTTGTAAATTTAGTTACAGATAGAGATGTTTTAATTGATAGAAATAAAAAGAGAATGAGTGAAGGAAAAGCCGATGCTTCAGCAAGTTTTGATTGGTATCAACGTGTATATAAAAATATGGATGATTTAAGTCAATTTGATTTTAAAATTAATACTAACGGATCAATTGAAAATTCAGCTAAAAGCTTGCTTGCTTTTATAGAAAATATTTAATTTCTCTACTTCCGTTTCAATTTTCTACCAATTCAAAATCCTAAACTTGTCTAGAGGAAAGGATTGCAAAACAAATAAACCCAGCTCTATTCATCCCCCTAGCTCTGCTGCGGGGAATTCTGCGAGTTGATTAAAAATCAATAATTCCATCAAACCCTAGCTAAATTTCGAAGAGTCTAGGTAAAAATTAGAAAAAAGACAGGATGGTGACAACCACAAAAACCAAGAAGAGTAGCGACATTGAGACCAACATCAGGTTAGTCCACCAACCCGGCCTTAACTCTTTAGGAAGAAAACTATTATTTATCCAAAGAAGAAGTGGTGTATACAAAGCCATAGTAAAACCTCCAAGAACTCCAGAAATTGTCAGCAGAACCAAAGGCTCCCTTAAAGGAACCAGAACCATTCCAATCAAAACTACTATGACAAATATGGAATAGTACAAAGTGCTAGCAGAATAATTTTTTAGTAAACCAAAAACTTTCTGCCACTTTCCATGTTTTGAATGTATCGCCAAAGTGTCAGTTAGAATACGAGACAAAGCATCTAAAACAGTCCAGGTCACAGAAAACAACATTAAGAAGGTCATTAGTAGAAATATCTTTTCTCCGATAATTCCCCAAGCTCCACCAAATATTTCAGCCTGAACACTAGCTACCTGAATTCCCTCCGGAATAACTCCAAGGGGTCCTAGAACAACAAAGGCGTTGATACCGAGCATTAACAACGTCAAAATTCCCAAAATCAAAAAGGCAATTTGCTGATCTATCTGCACATACCTCATCCAACCTCTCCAACGAGAAAGATTTTCTTCTGTTGGTTCAAAAGTTTCTCCTAATTCATAGTCAGCCACCTGCTTTCCGGTAATCGGATTAACAATCTTGGGAGAATACAAAGCCATACCTAAACCCTTATCCTTGTACCAAAGAGAAACACATAGGTTTAAGAGACCACCAGCTCCAGCAAAAACAACAGCTGTAAATAAAACTCTGTAATCAATAGTCTGGGTAAAATCTGGAAATTTAAATAACTCTGTTATTAAAGTCTTATCAGCAAAAAGATATAAATTAAAAATTGTAACAATCACCAATAGTGTAAAAAAGAGAGGAACTATTATAAAAAGAGTTCTTTCCAAAAGTGTATAAGCTCTTTTACCTAAAAAGGTAATGACTAACAATAATCCCAGTACCACCCAAGCCCAAACTATATGTGTACCAAAACCAAAAAGAGAAACTAAGATAGTTCCAATAGAGCTTGCCCAACCAGGCCAGATATATAAAAGAACAGCTGCTGGAATCCAGAAGAATGGAATCCAGGTTAAATACCGAGCAGAAGTTGTAAAGAAGCTCTCACCAGTAGCCAGAGCCAGCCTGGCGACCTCCCTATTCAAAATATATTGAAAATAGAAACCTAAAACCCCTAGAAAAATAAAAGAGAGACCATATTTCAAGATAACATGTGGCCACAAAATCAATTCCCCGGTTCCAATAGCAAGCCCAGTGACCACAATACCAACACCGATGGCCTTCTTCCAATGAACCGGTTCTGGTAACTCTTTTATTGGTAGATCAGGAAATTGACTCATTTATCATTTACTTTCTTTAATAATACCATCACGAACAACACTGTCTAGAAAAAACGCAATCGAGAAAGCTATTACCCATAGGAATCCAAAAACAACAAAACCTGGAACAAGCCAACTAGTTAATATAATTAACAAAACACTTATCACTAGAATAAATAAATCTGATGTAAAAAAAGTAATTGGTAACATTAGAATAATCAAAGCATTATCAGTCTCTCAACTATTATTTGATTGCATAAAATATTTAATTAATCGTTAACTGCGACCTTACTGTATCACAACATGGCCATTTTTAATATTCACTCACACCAAAGTTTTAGACTTGTCCACGAGTGGAAGCGAATTTTAACGCCGAAAGGCGTTTTAAATTTGCGACGCAGAGGAAGCCAACAATTTGGCTTACGTGTAGGATTCGAAAGATTTTCTATGTTTACGATCCTGAGCTTATCGAAGGAGAGTAAACCTAAAACCCTCGTGCCGCGGGCAAGAAACTCCTACCTGTGGAGCCCTAAATGGAAGTTCAAACTTTTGCTATACTCATAATAATGAAAACGAACCTGATCAAAAAACGATGTGCCTGGGCATCAGAGGGCGATGACCTTATGGTCAAATATCACGACGAAGAATGGGGTTATCCTCTTCATAATGACAATAAAATATTTGAATTTCTATGCCTTGAGAGCTTTCAAGCTGGCTTGAGTTGGAGAACTATATTAAACAAGAGGAAAAATTTTGAGAAAGCTTTTGCTCGTTTTGACCCAGTAAAAGTTTCTAAATTCAAAAAAACTGATTTCAACCGTTTAATGCGAGACGAAGGAATAGTTAGAAACAGAATGAAAATAGAAGCAGCGATAAATAATGCCTCCAGATTTCTTGAGGTTAAAAAGGAATTTGGTACATTTTCAAAATACATGTGGAGTTTTGTAAAAAATCGATCTATTTCAAATAACATCCGTACCGTTAAGGATTATAAACCTATCAGCGACGAAGCGATCGTTTGGTCAAAGGACCTCAAAAAACGTGGATTTAAATTCTTGGGCCCAACAACACTCTATGCCCATATGCAGGCAGTTGGTATGGTAGATGATCACATGGTTGGGTGTTTTAGGAAAAACAAATAATCATCGCCCCCACAATCTAGATTCTGACATTATCCAATAATAATGGAGGTGGCCACCATTCTTTCACAATCCAGCAGGTTGAAATTGTTCATGAGTGAAAAAAAGTTTGACATAAATATTATTTTGTGATATACAAGGATACAGAATGTATGTTACATAAACTCACTCTCACCAAATCAACTTTGATAAATCACAGGAGACCAAAAAGTGAAAAACGAGAAATGGGACGAGATCGTTGAAATACTCCTGAGTAAGAAGGTGCTAATACTCCGAGGAGATGTCAACAAAGACATGGTTTTGCATGTATATAAATGTCTACTGGTGTTAGAAGCGCAAAATTCTCCGGATATTGAAATCCGATTTTTTACTGAAGGAGGCGAAGTTAAATCCGGTTTGGATATTTACGATGCTCTTCGGAAATACAAAGGCAGGAAAACTGGCATCGTATATAGCCGAGCACGCTCAATGGGAGCTGTTATTTTGCAAGCATGCGAAGAGCGGGTCTGTTTGAAACACGCTGTCGTACTCATCCACAATGTTAGAGCCTCATCAATTTCACTCGACGAAATCGATGACCCTAACCGCCTGACAAAGTTGCGTCAAATTATGTGAGCTGATCAAAAACTCACAGACGAAATCTTAGTCAAACGGACAGGCAAAGAAGAGAGCGAGATTCGCGAGACATGCAAGAAAGATCAGGATATGAGTGCTAAAGAAGCAAAAGCATTCGGACTCATTGACCGTATTGAATAATAGACACCATCGCCCACCCAACAAAAACCGTTGAGGGGGCGGTTTTTTATACAAAACAACCAAAGCTAATCTTCTGTGGTGCATTGATACCAAGAAATTGTTTTTTATGCTTTAATTACAGAATTATGCCTTTTGAATCACCTACTTTCGAACAACCACCTCAACCAACCCCTGAAAAAAGAGAGAGCAAACACTCTCTAAAAAGAAAACTTCAGAAGTTGGCGCAAATGCTAGCTATCGGCACAACCCTTACGATGTCATCTGGAACAGGAAACGATAAAAAAGAAGGTCCCATTAAAACACCCAATCCGGTAACATATTTTCATGAACATGAAGTAGAATTACTAGAGATCAGTCCTTTAGATATATTGAGAGAAGAAAAGCAAATACGTATAGATTATGCACCAGAAATTCATTTTGAAAAAAAAACTAAAAAATCAGGAAACTGGATCAGATGCACGCAAGGCACTTGAAGAGTTGCGATTAGAGAAAAAACAAAGTCATATCGAGCCCATTCCACTTGTCCCTAATACAAGAAACGTTGGTGATCTGAAGTCTTTGTACGACACAACAATACAAACGCACCGTATTCACGCACTTATAGAAGCTGGGCGTTTAAAAGCTCCTGAAAATAAAATTTTTATTGATAGAATATTTAGGTCCGAAGATGAAATCATCGGCGCATTACTAAACTCTATTTCATATCTACAAGAAAATTTACCAGAAGGTCATCACTCGAAAGAAGACATCGAGCGTGGGGACATGCCTGACAAAGAGTTTATAGAACATCTTACTCACGTAGAAAAAGAACTTATCGGGACTTTCGAAACAATGGAGGGAAAATAATACAACTATCACAACCCACACACCACCACCCAACAAAAACCATGTCGATAGAGTGGTTCTTTGTCTGATTTTTCGATATGTGTGCTACAATAGAAACTTAACAAATTAAATTTAAAATATGGCAAAAAGAGACACAGGACTAACTCATGTCAGGACATCACGTTCTCACAAAAGTAAGAAGCGACTAGCAGTCAAAAAACTGATGCTGGAAAAGAAGAGGGCGAGCAAAAAGAATCACTAGAAAGCGCTAGTGGTTTTTATTATAATAACAAATCTATGAAGTGACTGGTCTTTCAACTCAAAAAATACCTTTAACTACACAAACGCGACAATGGGAAACAAACGAAACAATAATATTATACTTTTTAGCGGTATCCCCGCCTCTGGTAAATCTACTTATGGTAAATGGCTCGAAGAAGAGAAAGGGATGATATATTGGGATTTAGAGCACGAAACACTTGAAGAAGTCGAGAAAAGATCTGGTCTATATATTGGCAGAGGTCATGACTTGGGTAGTTTCCTTGAAGCCGTAAAAGAAACGGATCGAATTATCGTGATTGACTGGGGATTTCCGCCGGACACCATGCTTGGTGAGATAAAAAATTTATTCGACAATAAAGTCAAACTTTGGTGGTTTGACGGCGACCGCAAATCTGCAAGAACGTCTTTTCTAAAGAGAGGTACTGTCTCAGAGGAAGCTTTGGATATTCAGATGAAGAAGATTGAAGATCATTGGCCCCAAATCAAAAATTTGTTTGGTGAAAATATTATTCAGTCCATAAATAGCAATGGGGAATATCTACCGAAAGAAGAAATCTACAAAATAATATTTGAAAATTGATGAAATTTAGAGATCTCAATTTGAGATAATTTAGCCTATTTGCGCAAAAGCCGACACTTAGTGTTATTCTTTTATTTATCCCAAGAAAAACCATTGCCAAAGTGTCCGTATTTAGCCGTTTCTCTAAATTGAGGATTTTTTAGCTTTAAGTATTTTATTATTGCACTCGGCCTAAGATCATATCCTTTGATCTCTTCTTGCTTACCATCTATTGTTACGACAGCCATAAGTGGTTTTGCGACACCGATAGCATAAGCTATATGTGAATATACTTCTTTTGCTTTTCTTTTTTTCAAATAATCAGCCGCGATTTTTCTGGCAATATAAGCACCACTTCTATCTACTTTTGTTGCGTCTTTACCAGAAAAACAACCTCCTCCGAGTGGAATATTTGGACCATAATTATCAACAGCCAGTTTTCTGCCGGTAAGTCCTGTGTCAGCATTGAACCCTCCAATTGACCATTCTCCGTTAGGATTTTTTAACCACACATCTTTAATTTTTAAACCACAAACTAAAAGTGGCTCTATTTCTTTTTTAACAACTTTTACTAAAGCAGATTTCTTACTATAATCAGCGTCGCATACAGACGTAAGTATAGAAATTACCTTTCCATTCTCTGTAGTCACCTGTGCCTTGCCATCCTTTTTCCCCATAGCTTTTGTTAGTTTTCTTGCCAATACAACTTCCAAGGGGAGAAGCTCTGGAGTCTCGCTAGTCGCATACCCGACCATTATTCCCTGATCCCCAGCACCATCATTATCTACACCATGTTCAATTTCCAGACTTTGTTCAACTACGTTTACAGTAACACCGATATTTTCTTCATATCCACAATCTTTATAGATCTCTTGGGCAATCTTCCTTATATTGATATGAGCTTTTGTTGTTAACTCACCTGTCACAGTAATAATGCCGTGACCACCCAATACTTCAATCGCCGACCTTGTATTTGGGTCTTGTTTCAGACACGCGTCCAAGACGGCGTCTGATATTTGATCACACACCTTGTCTGGGTGTGCGATAGAAACAGATTCAGCTGTTTTTATCATAATTTATATTATTAACTAATAAAAACTCCTTCCGTTTAGGAAAGAGTCTTTAATGAGATTTTATCTTTCCCTTTCGGGTTTGGATTTAGCACCTTTCTTAATCACTTAAGGGGTTGCTGGGAGGTTATCGAGCCAAAACTCTACCTACCACTCTTGATAAACGTATGGAGTTGTAAATATATAATAGCATAAGATTATTCAAATAAAAACAACTATTTTAAAAATAAAAGTCGCTACTTGACTTTAATAATGAACTATGCTATCATTATAAACGAACCTGTTCTAAATAACACAAAAAAACAAAGAAAGGATCTCAAATGAAAGCTATAGAATACGCAGAGGAATGGAGGGCGAGTGGTAAGTCCCAAGCAAAACTGGGCCACATCATCATTCGACTCATCCTTGAAACAAAAGCCTTAGTGGAAAGTCGCAGTGCACGATCAAATACTGCTCTGGTCGCCGTCATCAAAGAAGTAGACCAGAAGTGGCGAAGTTTAGTTTCGATGTTCCCCGGCGAACTTAATCCGGACGGATTCAAAATCATCCTCTTGATCAAGATCGAAGCAGCAAAAGAAATCGCTCATCTGATCTGGCCAACCAAATGACCAAAGAGGTAAACCCCCAACCGCACAAACAGGAGGATTGATTTATGGAACAGCGTACTGCCAACGGAGATCCTTTGGCGATACTCTTCGCCATCGTGATCATGATCGGAGGAATATCCCTCATTCTCGGTGGTCCGGATCTTGCCGGAAGAGTCTATCGATGGCTCTGGAATCAACTGATGGTGAGACCTCTTCGCGCAATTGTCCGTCTCCTCGGGAGAGTGTTGCAACACGGGACCAGACAGTTGGCACGGGCAACGAGACGTGGTATTCACAGAGTATGGGTCAGGCTTACAACCTGACCCTTTTTTATTGATTAAAATATGAGTTATAATTAAATATTATTAGTTTTAATTAAAAAACTATGAAAATATTTAGAGCACGAACCTTTCAATGGTGGCAAGTTAGTTTAATAAAAATTTGCCTTCTTTCATTGGGTATTTTATTTGGATTGTATTTTTACGACTATCTTATAGGTCTATTGTGGCTTTGGTGGATACTTTTTGTCGCAACAGTAATATATTTCATTTTTTACTTAATACAAGAAAAAGACACTTTGTAGAGTATACTCTAAAGTATGGAAAGTGTTTTTAAATTACTTGATAGTTTAGAAATAGAATACACGGTGTATGAACATCCCGCGGTTTTTACTGTAAACGAAGCCCGCCAATGTGAGATAGAGCTAGATTTTGGCGAAACTAAAAATCTTTTCTTAAGAAACAAAAAAGGTGACAAACATTTCCTTGTGGTGATTGAAGCACTGAAACAATTGGACTTAAAAAAGCTTGGAAATAAAATTGGTGAAAAAAACATAAGTTTCGCTAGTCCCGAGAGACTGCTGAAACATCTGGGACTAACCCCTGGGTCAGTATCCCCTTTTGGCCTTATAAACAACATTGATAAAAATGTAGTTCTGATTATTGACCAAGATTTATTAAAAAATGAGATGTTGGGATTTCATCCAAACATCAACACTAGAACAATCGTCCTCAAAACCGAAGTTTTTTTAGAAATAATGAATTCGCTTGGCTACAAAATTCTAGTTGAAAATTTGTAAGAACTGCATTCTTGGTAATATGCATAACTTCTATTTTTTGTTATGCTAAACAATATCAGTTAACCAAATTTTATGTTAAAAGAATTCAAACAATTTTTACTTAGAGGAAATGCTATGGACTTAGCTGTCGGTGTCGTAGTCGGCGCCGCCTTTGGAGCGGTAGTTACTGCACTTGTATCAGACCTTATCACACCCCTCATTTCAGCTATCGCGAAAATACCAGATTTTTCTGGTCTATCATTTATCATAAACGGCAGTAAGTTTATGTACGGCCATTTTATTAATGCACTCATATCCTTCGTATTAATTTCTGCAACAATTTTCTTTTTCATAATTAAACCGATGAATATACTCGTAAGCCGTTCTAGAAAGGGGCCTCCCGCCGATCCAACTACCAAAAAATGCAGTGAGTGCTTGAGCGAAATACCAATTCAAGCTAAACGCTGTTCGCACTGCACACAAATCACAATTTAAAGTCTGAATCTTAAAAACAAAGCGAAATACGGCCAAACAAGGCCTTTTTATGCTATAAAAAGAGACTTTTAATAAAACCCCTTGACAAATAATTTAGTGGGTATATAATGTATATTACAAATCCAGTAGCTGCACGCTAAACGGCAAAAGGTCTGGGAGAACAAGTTTTGATTCGTTACTCTATAGTCTAACAAGACTGAGAAACGGACAATCCCTCCTCGCCTGCCAGATATCGCCTTCGGGCAACACAGCAGCCCCACTGGTAAACCGTTTGTCTCATCGCCTTGGCGACGAGGCGAACGGTTTTTTTATCTCACAGATTTATATCCACCAACAACTCCTTTTTTAGATAAAACAATCTGCCAAAGTTGTATGTCTCTTGCTCGAAAAGATCCGGCGCAAATCAAAAGATAATATTTCCACATTCTGTAAAACCTTTTTCCATATTTATCTTTCAGAGACGGCCAAGCGGTATCAAAATTTTTAAACCAAGTCATAAGGGTCTTATCGTAGTCGGGACCAAAATTGTGCCAGTCTTCCATTATAAACAAACCCTCAACAGATTTTGCTATCCATTCAACAGTTGGAAGCATACCGCCGGGGAAAATATACTTCCCCATCCATCTGTCTCCCGATAAAGTAGAAGTATTTTTACCAATAGTATGTAGAAGGAAAAGACCCTCGTCTTTTAGACACTTGTTAGCCACTTCCATATATGTGCGATAATTTTTTATTCCAACATGCTCAAACATTCCCAAAGAAACAATATGGTCAAATTGCTCATTTACATCACGATAATCCTGTAAACGTATTTCAATAGGTAATCCTTCACAAAGTTTTTTTGCCAACTCAACCTGCTCTTTTGATACGGTAACTCCGACAACCTTGACACCGTAAGTTTCGGCGGCATATTTTGCAAAACTACCCCAACCACAACCAATATCAAGAACTTTTTGACCTTTTTTCAGATTTAGTTTTCTACAAACAAGGTCCAGTTTATCTTTTTGCGCTCCATCTAAGGTTTTTGCTTTTGCCCAATACCCACAAGTATAAACTAGACGTTTATCTAACATTTTCTCAAAGAGATCATTGCCAGTATCATAATGCTTTTCACCGATTTCAAATGACCTTCTTATGGAACCCCTATTAGAAGATACTGCTGTAATATAACTCCATAAAGAATCCAGACTAAAAGAAAGCTCTTGTGAAAGTTTTGCTTTTAAAGCCCGAGAGATAAATTGATCTATTGCGGGACAGTCCCACCAGCCATCCATATAGGATTCACCCAAGGCTAGATTTCCGCCAGATATTATCCTCGCATAAAGTTCGTCATCGTGAACAGTAATATCCCACGGCCTACTACCATTTATTTGGACGTCAGCTTTAGCCAATAATTTTTGGATAATCTCTTTCTGTTTAGACATAAAAATACAAATTTAATTATGATTTAATTTTTAATTGAATAAAGAAATTTGACCCCTTCCCTTTGCCTTCAGACTCTACCCAGATCTTTCCACTGTGTTTTTCAATAATTTTTTTCACAGTATAAAGACCCAACCCCATACCTTCATTGTCCACAGCCCGAGCCTCAGTTGTTCTGAAAAAACGCTTAAAAATACGCCTAATATCTACAGTGCTTATACCTATACCACTATCATGCACACCGAGGATAATGTGATCGTCCTTCTGCTTGAGCGAAACCGTAATCGTACCATGAGAAGGTGTGTACTTTATAGCATTATCAATGAGCATGTCCACTGCAAACTGGATCTTTCGTTTGTCTATAATAATAAGTGGGAGTGACTGCCCAGAGTCAATTTTGAAAATAATATCTTTTCGTCTGATATGCTCGGAATATTTCTGAAGAGAAACGTCTATCATTTCGCGAAGTGATGCAGCTTCATAAGTATATTCCAGTTTTTTATCAAATTTTACAGAACCAACAAGAAGGTCAACGATCTCCATCAAACGTTCATTCGTCCCCTCCATTTTGCGAAGTAAATCTTCTTTTTCTTGTAATGTAATATCTTTACGGAGCGCAGCTATGGCCCACTTAATACCCGTAATCGGTGTTCTAAACTTATGAGTGACTACTGTGATAAATTCATACTTCAAACGATCATTTTCTGTTGCCCAAGAAGAAAAAATACTTGTAATGACCAGAACGATCAAAATCGACAAAATAGGAATAGAAAACACTGAAAAACCTACAAGAAAATTGTTATATATGTATAGGTGAAAATAGTTTATTAAAATAAGAAAAACGAGAACTGCAGCAACGAGAAGAAAAACTAAAATGGGTTTGAAACGCTTCATAGATAGTCTCATTATATACTATTTTGTTTTCTTCTGGTATTGGTATAGTATTGTGGACAAACGGGGTTGTTCTTTCAAAACTCAAACAAAACCAAAAGTAAAAATAGGGAGAAACGGCTATGCCTACGCTAATCAGTGAAGAAAATGTGGAAAACGACTTGCTTAGATATCTTCGAAAAAGAGCAAAATGCGGTGAATTAATCTGTAATGTTTGGGACGGTTGGTATTTCAAGATTTGGCCACATCTTTTGGGTGTAATGGTTCATCAGCAACATAACACTGTGGACGAAGAAACTGGAGCATTTGAAAGATATATGATAAATGCCCAAACCATTCTTACTGGACATTACATACAATGCTTTCCTTTTTTCAAAAGTATTTTGGCTATGCAAAACAACGGGGTTTTCGTGTTGAATGGGAAAGTTTATTACACTCACCCAACAATTTTCCACAAGTGTGAAATTTCACCAGATGGTAATTTGGCTATTTTTGACAAAGAAAGTTCACTTGTGACATGCCTAGCAAGTGGATGGAAAAAAACCAGAATCATAAACAAAGCTAACAGACCATACGACGATGCCAAACTAACAGTTGGCGGGATAATCACACGAATCGGTAATTTATTTTTCTTCAACGGAAAGAAAATATGCCAATACCCCGATTCGATAGAAACAGACAAGCAGGGAAAAGCTATTTGGAAATGGAATTGGTGGGCTGTGGGTAAAGAAGTGTTTATCGAGGTTCAAATGAGCAGCGGCCTCAATGACAAAGTGATTGTCAAAAACGGAGACATCAATGAGAACCTCGTCCATCATGGCCCTCATGACGACTGCATTCCGACAAGGTGTGGCAAAATAGTGACGAGAGTTGGTTTTGTTTTTTATGTGAATGGTGTTGCACTTTTGCGAGAAATTCCATGTGATGAATGCTGGCCTCACCCATACGGCGTGCTTATCCGTCGAGGTGATGCCTTCCATATCCTCGTTATCAAATGAGGAAAAAGATAGATACACCAACACTAACCGCGCCCAGAGTATTCGGGAGCGGTTTTTCTTTTTAAAATAAAGTTAATTTATTTTAAAAGCATTTTTACCGACAAAAACAGCTCTATCACCTAATTCTTCCTCAATTCTCAAAAGTTGATTGTATTTTGCGATTCTCTCACTACGACAAAGTGAACCTGTTTTTATTTGTCCCGTTCCCAAACCAACAACAAAATCCGCAATCGTTGTATCTTCTGTTTCTCCAGAACGATGCGATACAATCGAAGTAAAACTGGCCTTTTTTGCCATTAAAATTGCATCAATCGTTTCAGATACCGTACCAATCTGATTGAGTTTTATCAAAATAGAATTAGCTGATTTTTCTTCGATACCTTTTTCCAGACGTTTTATATTCGTTACAAAAAGATCGTCTCCAACAATCTGTACTTTATCGCCCAGCTTTGAAGTAAGTAATTTCCAACCATCCCAATCATCCTCAGCTAAACCGTCCTCTATAGACACAATAGGATATTTCTCTATCCATTTTTCATAAAAATCAACCAATTGCTCGCTGGTAAATTTTTTATTTTCTGTTTTAAGATGATACATACCCATCTTTACTTGCTCCGCAGAAGCCTCTGGCGAAGGCGAGTATAATTCGCTTCCAGCCACATCAATGGCAAGAAAAATGTCCTTACCGGGCTCATACCCAGCTTTGGTAATTGCCTCTAAAATAATTTCAATCGCTGCTTCGTTTGAAGGTAGAGATGGTGCGTACCCACCTTCATCACCAACAGAAGTACTGAGACCACGATTTGCAAGAATTTTCTTTAAAGTATGGAAAACTTCTGTTCCCCACCGTAGAGCTTCTCTAAAATTAGATGCGCCAACTGGCATAATCATAAATTCTTGTAAATCAGTAGAATTCTCCGCATGCCTGCCTCCGTTTAAAATATTCATCATCGGAACAGGTAACATCATTTTTTCCGTCCCGCTAATATCTTTGAAATACTGATAGAGTGGTTTTTTTTCACTCTGGGCTGAGGCCTTTGCAAAAGCCATAGATACACCTAAAATAGCGTTGGCGCCTAATTTACTTTTGTTTTCCGTCCCATCAAGTTCAATCATTTTGTTGTCAAGACTTTTTTGATCAAAGTCAATATTGACAAGCTCTTTGTCAAGGGTGGTGTTGGTATTTGTCACTGCTTTTAAAACACCCTTCCCACCAAATCTCTCTGGATCACCATCACGAAGCTCTACAGCTTCATGGATACCCGTCGAGGCGCCAGACGGCACAGATGCGCGTCCGAATGAGCCGTCATCAAGAAACACATCCACTTCAACAGTAGGATTTCCACGCGAATCAATAATCTCTCTTCCAACAATTTTTTGAATTTTCACCATTTTTCTATTTTTTTGATTATCCGGTTAAGTAGTCTAAATTTTTGTATCATCAAGCTTATCCCATACAATATTATGCTGTGCAAAAATCACTCTTTTTATACGTTCTGGATTGGACACGTTTCGTATAGAAAAATCAACAGTACCTTCACCTGCGGTTTCAACATTTAGATCCCCGAAGTTTAAAAATGTCGCGATAAAACCCCTTACCTCTATTGAGATATCTTGAATTCTGTCAAAACGTAGGTTTGAAATCTCACGGTAAAAAAGATTTTTCTGTTCAACGTCAATAATACGCTTTTGGGTCACATACCAGACGTCCAGATAGTAATCTGTCCAACGTATAAAAAATCCGATCGTAAGCGCAAGAAGCCAGATAGGATAAAAGAAAAAAGTTAATACAAAAAAATTATCATCTATAAAAGAAACATCTATTTGTGAAGCATTTCCATGAAAAAATGTGTAAAGGAAAAAAGGAATAAGCGCACATAAAATAAAGAAAATTATAGGACCAAGAAAAACAAACCAGTGCTTTCTGACCTCTAAAATAATATTTTCGTCTGGTTCTAATTCTATGTGAAGCATAAATTTTTAATTTAATATACTAATATATCAATAAAGCATAATCGTAATAATCATTGACATAAGGAGGAAGAGCGAAATAGCCCAATAAATAACCTCCGCCATAAAGATATACTTATTACCCCCACCATAAGTTCGCCAATGAAACAAAAACACCGCTGTGAAAAAAATAAAAACGACCAAAACAACACCAAAAATAACCAACAGGTTTGATCGTGTTATTGTCGCTATGGCAGAAAATGATATTTGAGGAAATAATTCTTGACTAGGCATAAAAATTTTTGATATTTGTCTGTATATTATAGCAACTGCGTAAAAGCTATACAATAGAGCCCTTAAAAACCTTTGACATTAGACCATTTTTAATGCTATACTTAATATCCAATCGAGCTTCGGCTCTTTTTGTTTTAATCAAAAAAATTTCATGGAAATACGTAACATAGCGATTATAGCCCATGTGGACCACGGCAAAACCACCCTTACCGATGCTCTAATGAAGCAGACTGGAATGCTAAAAGAAGAAGGCGTCAGCATGGATTCAAACGCGCTTGAATTAGAGCGTGGTATTACCATATATGCCAAAAATACATCTGTTTTTTACCCTTCTGCAGACTCAGGACGTCCTGTGACAAAAATAAACATTGTTGACACTCCCTGTCACGCCGATTTTGGTTCAGAGGTAGAACGTGTACTTCGTTCTATAGATACAGTGCTTTTAGTGGTTGACGCACAAGAAGGTCCTATGCCCCAAACTCGTTTTGTGCTCAAAAAATCTCTGGAACTTGGTCTGAAGCCAATTGTGGTTATAAACAAAATAGACAAACCTGCGGCGCGACCCAAAGAAGTTTTAGATTTGATTTTGGAACTTTTTATGGATCTTGGCGCAAATGACGAACAAATGAATTTTAAAACTGTTTACGCTATTGGACGTCAAGGTATTGCCAAAATGCACCTAGAAGACAAGTCGAGTGACTTGACACCACTACTTGACACCATATTGACAGAGGTACCACCAGCTCTTGCAGACGTAGATCTTCCTGCAATGATGCAGACTTTCAACCTTGGCTATGACAATTTTCTCGGTCGTCTTGCTGTATGTAGAATTTATCACGGAAAAATAAAAGCGAATGACACAGTTTTTGTAAAAAAAGCAAACGGTGAAAGTTATAACGGTAAACTTATCAAACTTTTTACTTTTGAAGGAATAGAAAGAAAAGAAGTAGGAGAAGCGGTCGCCGGAGATATTGTAATGGTCGCAGGTCTTCCCGATATATATATCGGCGAAACAATCACCACTTCGGAAAGTGTAAAAGCTCTGCCTGCGATATCCATAGACGAACCAACAATTTCGCTAAATTTTTTAGTAAATAGTTCCCCATTTGCTGGACGTGAAGGTAAATTCGTGACTGGGCGACAAATACGTGAGCGACTTGAAAAAGAGTTGGAAATAAACGTTGGACTAAAAGTAGACTTTGGTGCAAACGATTTGTACACAGTATACGGACGAGGTGAACTCCATATCGCAATCCTTTTGGAAAATATGCGCCGAGAAGGATACGAGCTTCAGGTTTCCCAACCACAAGTTATCATCAAAGAAGTTGCCGGCAATAAAACTGAACCTTTTGAAGAAGTGACGATTGACACAGAAGAATCCGTGACAAGCGCAGTGATAAAAAAACTTACAGAGCGAAAAGGCCTACTCATGGAAATGCGTCCAGAACACGGACATATGCGACTTATCTTTGAAATACCAACACGCGGACTTTTGGGTTATCGCGGACAATTTGTTATTGACACAAAAGGTCAAGGGATTTTGGCAAGCAGGTTTATAGAATTTAGACCTTATGTCGGAGAAATCAGAAAACAATCTTACGGCTCGATGGTTTCTATGGCGGCCGGCAAAGCGCTCGCATTTTCATTATGGAATCTTCAAGAACGTGGCATTCTATACATAGGACCAACTACCGAGGTTTATGAGGGAATGGTTATCGGCAATGTCACCAAGGGCGACACTTTGTACGTAAACCCAACCAAAGGAAAACAACTCACAAACATGCGTGCCTCTGGTTCAGACGAGGGTGTTTTTTTGGTACCGCCTTTTACCCTTTCTATCGAACGAGCCATGGAAATTATGGCTGAAGATGACTATCTTGAAATCACCCCCAAAAGTGTACGCCTAAGAAAGATTGAGTTGAAAAAGTAATTCCACTAAAGTCTACCTTTGATACTCTGACAAAATATTAGCTTTTTTCTTTATCAAGTTAATTTTTTCATCAATCACACTAACTGTGGAAGTAAGGATATTTCTGATACTAGGATATTTCTCATTATCAACATTAGGTACAACATAAGAAAAATCTTCAATCAAAGACTCCATCACCCTTCTTAATCTATACAAACTATCACTATTATCATTTACGCCGTGGTTTCTCAAAGTAAACATTGAATCAATTGCATTTCTTATTGTTTTTAAACTGGATTCTAAGGTCTCGAAATTTATTTCCGCTTTATCAAAAGAAATATTAAATTCTTCTATAGCTCTGGTAATAGACCCTATCATGTTCGACGGAATTAAATCATCAAAACCTTCGTTCTCCCTAAGTCTAAACTCTCGTATAAGCTTAGAGCCATCTTCCATAACACGACCTCTGACTTTGTTCAAAACATCTAGAACTTCCAATTTCTTTATGTGATCTATGTTATCTAAAACAGAAGGACTTGTATCTGGTCTTAATTCTGTAGACATATGATCCAGCTGATCAGAAACTCTAGATCTTGCAACATCTATTTTATCTTTAGCACTATCTATACGTGCAAGTAGACTTTTTAACGCAACAGCCGCTTCAGAAAAATTAACTTGACGAGATTCAATTTGATTTTCCAACATACCAAATTCATCCAAAAAAACATCAGCAACATCGCGAGTAACAAGCGCATCTTTTTCTTTCGATATTTCCGATTCTTCAACACCTTCATTAGGATCTGGAAATTTTTCTATACCCATATTTTTATTAAAAATTTATTAACCATCTAATTATACTATGGATAATAAAATCAAACTAATGAATATACTCTTTTATTTTATAGTCTCATCAATCCCAAAACTCTCCTACTTTTCCATAAATGATGGTGGGGGTGGGGGTTCCGCAACTGCATATTTTGAAAGTTTAATTGCTTGTGCATAATCAGTAAGACCACAAATCTCTAGGTCATAGCGAAGCATAATAGCGACTAAGTCTGTGAAAGTTACCTTCGGTGTCCAACCGAGTTTCTTTTTTGCCTTACTAGAATCGGCAATAAGGCTCTCAACCTCTGTTGGACGATAATATTTTGGATCAATACCAACATATTTTTTCCAATCTGAAATACCAACAAGAGAAAAAGATGTCTTCACAAAATCCTCTACGGAATGACTCTCGCCTGTACCGATCACATAATCATCAGGAGTTTTTTGCTGAAGCATCTTCCACATTACTTCCACATATTCGGGAGCATAACCCCAGTCTCTACGTGATTTGAGATTTCCAAGATAAATCTTTTTATCAAGACCTGCGAGGATACGAGCTATACCACGGGTAATTTTTCGAGTAACAAATGTTTCGCCCCTACGAGGACTTTCGTGATTGAACAAAATACCATTTGAAGCAAAAATTCCATATGCTTCACGATAATTGCGAAGAATGTCAAAACCAAACACTTTTGCCACCCCATAAGGACTACGAGGATAAAATTTTGTCTCTTCGTTTTGAGGCGGAGATGTGGCACCAAACATTTCCGAGCTTGAAGCTTGGTAGAACTTTATTTTTTTACCCGTGTGCTCTTCATAATCTTTTATTGCTTCCAAAAGTCTAAGTACACCAAGAGCGACAATGTTGGCTGTGTATTCTGGTATTTCAAAAGAAACTTTTACATGGCTCTGGGCACCAAGATTATAAATCTCGTCTGGTTCGATTTTATATATAAGTTTCCGAATCGTATTTGCATCAGCAAGGTCACCATAATGACTAATAAATGTCCTGTTTTTTTCATGCGGATCCTGATATATATGCTCTATGCGACCAGTGTTGAAAGTTGATGCACGACGGACAATACCATGGACAAGATATCCTTTTTTGAGCAAAAAATCTGCCAGATACGAACCATCTTGCCCAGTCACACCAGTAATAAGTGCTTTTTTAATTTTTGTCATACTGTTATTTTATACTGAAAAAAATTAAGTGACTAGTTTTAAAATACCTCGTGTTTGAAATCTTTTATTTACCAACTGAATTTTCAATACCAAACTCCCCTACTTTTTCGCGAACTATCGTGAGAGCTATTGCACCACAGCCCAAATCTTGCCCAAGTGCATGAGCGATACCTCTGACATATGTCCCGCTAGAAGATTGAAGGCTCATACTCGTAACCAAAAAATTATCTAAGGGATATTTTATCATTTCCTCTTGCCATTTTTCTGTGATCTGCTTTTGTCTAAAATCTCCGTGAGTTAGAGCAATCCTACCGGTAATAAAATTCTCCAAATCTATAGAAGAAATTTTTCTATGACCAAGAACTTTCAAACTAGAAACTTCCACATCGGCGACAGGTATTGTGATCTGATTCAACTTCCCTTCCCGCGCCCACATTAAAAGAGGTTTACCTTGCACTGGTTTGGAAGAATACGGAGGGTATGGTTGTTTTATTTTGCCTACATATTTTGGAATAAAATTTTCAATGTTTTGGGCAATATCCATAGTTGACCTACGTGAATCAACAACTTTACCCAAAATATCATAGGTATCTGTCTCAAAACCCCATAAAATTTCAAAAGAATACTCTTTGTCCATAGCGATATATTTTTCTTTATTTTTTATCTCATCACCTACAACCACCAAAAGCACCCCCTCTGCCATAGGATCGAGCCTACCAGCATATGTGAGAGAGAGATCTTTATATACAGGGTTTTCTGCACGAAAACGAGCGACACGTTCGTACGGTGTCTCTCCAAGCTTTTTGTATAGATTCAATAGTGGTAATTGAGAATTCATAAGTTTGTTTTTAATATAGCATATTGCACCCTCCCAGACCCCTCCAACCCACATTAAACAATAAAAGTGAGCTTTGTTCAAAAAAGAGGTTGATTCTGTTGAATTTCCCCTTTAGGATCTCAATATCACTCTTAGGAAACTTGCGAGGCTCGACGGAGCGAGCACGAGGAATTTTTCAGCAGAAAAATATCCGTGTTCCTAAGTGCGATATTGAGCAATTCTTACGTGTATTTTTTTGGAATAAGGTAAATATGAGTTGTTTATTCTCCATATTTTATATACAATATGAGACATTATGAAGAAAACTGCAAAAGCAATCTCTACTGAGCCATATAAAGGAGTCCGCGATTTTTATCCAGAGGATATGTATATACAAAAATACATGTTTCAAAAAATGCGCGAGGTTGTGGAAAGTTTTGGTTATATTGAGTATGGCGCATCTATTTTAGAGCCTAGTGAACTATATCAGGCAAAAAGTGGCGAAGAAATTGTGAACGACCAAACTTATTCTTTTAAAGATCGTGGTGATCGCGACGTTACACTACGTCCTGAAATGACCCCAACAGTAGCTCGAATGGTCGCAAGAAAGAAAAGAGATCTCTCCTTTCCTATCCGTTGGTATTCAATACCCAATCTCTTTAGATATGAGCAACCACAACGTGGACGTGTTCGAGAACACTTTCAACTAAACGTAGACTTGTTTGGTTCTGAAAGTATAAACGCAGATTTGGAAGTGATCAAAATCGCTTATCAAATAATGAAAAATTTTGGAGCAAAAGACAGCGATTTTCAGATTAGAATAAACGATAGAAAAATCGCTAGTGAATTATACAAACTTTACAACCTAAATGAGACAGATTCATACAAACTTTCCAAAGTTATTGATAAAAAAAATAAAATAAGTAAGGAAAGTTTTGAAGAAGCTGTGGAAATAATTCTAAAAGACAAAGCTTCAGAGTTTATGGTGCTTCTCACTTCAAACGAAAAACTACTTACAAAAATCGGTGAAAATAATCCAAATGTAAAAAATCTTATCTCTATTATTGAAAATCTGACTTCATCTGGTATTACAAATGTCGTGTTTGATCAAACCTTGATGAGAGGATTTGACTACTATACCGGAACTGTTTTTGAGATTTTTGATACTAATCCAGAAAATAAAAGATCCATTTTTGGAGGAGGTAGATATGACGAACTTTTGGATATTTTTGACGCACCCAAAATGCCAGCTGTGGGTTTTGGTATGGGGGATGTCACGACAGAAGATTTTTTGGAAACACACAATTTACTTCCTGAATATAAATCAAATGTAAAATTGTATATTTGCAAACTGGATGAAAAATATTCATCTGAAGTAGAAGCGCTGGCGGACAAACTTCGTAAAAAAGGCCTGTGTGTAGCAATAGATTTGAGTGATAAAAAAGTTGGTGATCAAATAAAAACCGCTGATAAACAAAAGATACCTTTTGTAATATGTATTGGCGAAGATGAAGTAAAGAAAAAGGAATTCAAAATAAAAAATCTAGCAACCGGTGAAGAAAAAACCGTAACAGAAGATGAAATAGCTTCTGTGATTCACCCTATTAAATAAAAGTATGAGAAAAGTTGTTTTTGACATTGAAACAAGAAATCTTTTTAGTGATGTTGGAAAAAATGATCCAGCACTTCTTGATATATCTGTTGTATGTATTTATGACTATGAGACAGATAAATATCAAAGTTTTTTAGAAGAAGAGCTTAGTCAGCTCTGGCCAATAATAGAGAAGGCTGACCTACTAATTGGATACAATTCAGATCATTTTGACATTCCACTTCTAAACAAATACTACCCAGGAGATCTTACTAAAATAAAAAGTTTAGATATATTGAAAGAGCTAAGGAATTCTTTCGGGCGAAGAATGAAACTTGACCAAATCGCAGAGGGTACACTAAATGTCAAAAAGTCTGGACATGGTCTAGAAGCGATTACATGGTGGAAAAACGGTGAAATAGATAAGATAAAGAAATATTGCCTAGATGATGTAAAAATCACTAAAGAAGTATACGAGTATGCCAGAAAATACAATAAATTACATTTCAAGGAGGGAGGGCAAATTATTGATGTCAAACTTGACACAAGCAACTGGGAACCAATTGAAAGTAACGGGATGACCCATACTTTGCCGTTTTAAGGAATAATTAGGAATTAAAAATTACGAATTATGAATAGTGTATGAATGACACAAATGGGGTATACTTTAAGAACTATAATTAAAAAATAAAAGAATGGAACAAAATAAATTAATAATCCCGTTATCTATAATAATCGCAGGGGTATTAGTGGCTGGAGCAATCTATTATTCTGGAAACAAAGATTCTTATATAAAAACAGCGTCTACAGCAACATCAGAGATAAAAATCCCATTGGATAAAATCGACTCATCTGACCATATACTAGGCGACCCAAACGCAAATGTTATTTTGGTTGAATACTCAGACACTGAATGTCCATATTGTAAGCAATTTCACGGAACTATGAATAAACTTATGGATGATTTTGGTAAAGATAGCAAATTAGCTTGGGTTTATAGACATTTTCCAATACCTCAACTTCACCCCAAAGCACAAAAGGAAGCAGAAGCAACAGAATGTGCAAATGAATTGGGTGGTGCGGATAAGTTTTGGCAGTACATCAATAAAATATATGAGATAACTCCGTCAAACAACAACCTTGATCCAAAAGAACTCACAAATACAGCTGTCGCATTGGGGTTAGACAAAACAGCCTTCAATTCATGTCTAGATAGTGGGAAGTACGCATCCAGAATAGATAGAGACTACAAAAACGCAATACTAATCGGCGCACGGGGAACACCAGCAAGTGTACTTATTTCAAAAAAGAAAATAGGTAAAAATGTGGAAGCGTTAATTGCTGATATAAAATTAAAATTAAATATCACTGATCCAGATACGTTCAAGATTTCTAGCGACAAAACAAAAATCTTTATGAGTGGCGCAATGCCATACGAAGTAGTAAAACCTATTATTGAAGCACTGAATGTAAACTAAACTGACAGTTTAAGGTGTATTAGTCAGGCTCCGCAAAGCACAATAATCACATTCTTTATCATCACAAGTTTTATCCCAGAAAGACAGTTCTAGTATTTCCTTGGCTGTCTTTTTGATTATATCTTTTAGGGTTACAACCTCCTTATTATCTATATCAAATTTTTCTCTTTTATATTTACCTTTTTCATCTGGCTCAATAAAATCTATTTCACCAGAAACCATTTCATACTTCCCTTCTTCATATAAACTTAAAAGTAATTTGTAAAAGATCAATTGTCGAAAATAATTGCCCTCCGAATCTTTCGTCTCGCCCATTATGTTATTCCTACTCAACGGTTGTCTGGTTTTGTAATCAACAACATTTACTTTATTTGAATTGCCAGTAAATTCTATTTTATCTAAAATACCAGTAAGACGAATATCCGCGTCCAAAAGAACTCCTTTTATTTTAAACTCAGTCAAGACATTTCTCTCAACTGTGGAATAATGAGCTTTATAATATCCAGATAAAGCTTTCTTACCTTTTTCTAGAACCTCTTCTAAATCTATACTTGTAAAAGGCTCTTTTCGCGCATAAAACTCAAAGGATTTCAAAAGAAAGTCTTCTGACAAATCTCGCCCTTTGAGTTTAGAGTAAAAATCCTTTAGAGCACCGTGAACAGCGGTACCATACAATGCATGCTTATCTTTTGCCTCAGGTAAACGTACCAAGTTTCTGTAGAAATATTTCCAAGGACAAGAAAGATAATTGTTCAAAGCAGACACAGATAAACCCTGATCCAAAAAAATCTCTCTCACAAACTGACGATCTTTATCCTGGTTTTTTATCTGTTTTTTCTCAGCAAACATTATGGCTTTATTTTCTCGATATTCTTTTTCATACATTCCAGTATCGATTTTTTCAACCAAACCTTCTTTGATTTCAGATAAAAACATGGTCGGTAACTGTTCCCTGCCTTCACTATTTATTTCCGAATAGGAGATATAAACTCCTTTTTTAGCCCTAGTCAGAGCGACGTAAAACAACCTTCTTTCATCATCATCTTTACTCTTTTCAATAACCTCTTGTTTGTCAGAAAAAACCTGCACAATGAGCTTTAACCTATCGCGGCTAATTCGACTCCCAAAATGGCCAGCGTAAGCATTTGTAACATAAACGTATTCAAATTCTAAACCTTTAGATCGATGGATGGTCATCAATTTGACCTTATCTTCCTTACCACCAGCCTTTTTTCTTTTAACAAAAATACTATGTTTTTTAACAGTATCAATAAAAGAGAAAAAATCATCAATAGTTGCTTCCGGACGGGATTCAATGATTTGATTAATTTCGTCTGATAAACTCTGAACAGCTTCATATCGGGCAAAAACTTCTGGGGAGTTGATAAGTGAGGCTAAAAGACCGGAACCTCTAACTACAGAGTTAAAGAGATTGAATAAATTTTCATTCTTACTTATTGTGCGCCAACGATCTAGTGATTTTCTAAAAGAAATAATGTTGGGCAAAGAAGTCAGACCGAGAGTCTCCAACCCCTTATCATTAGAAATAAAATCTATCAGATCAATTTTTTCTTTATTAGATTGACGAATTATCTTGTAAGCATCGAGCGGATCTATCCCCAAAAAATCAACATGCAAAGCCTCAGCCAAAGCCCCTGAGTCACCGTATTTATGTACAGCTTCTAAAATCACCAAAAGTTTTTTAACATCAGGGTCAGAAAAAATATCCTGATCTGACTCTATGGAAAATGGTATGGAGAATTTTTCCAACATTCTAGCTATAGGAAAAGCATCTTTGTTATCTCTGTAAAGAATAGCTATCTCCGCCGGTGGTATTTTTAATTTTATTTTTTCCTTTACAGATGCGGCAACAAAATACAACTCAGCTTCTGCACTCTTGAAAGCGAGTGTCTGAATTTTCGCTTCCACCAACCCCTTTTTTGATGACGAGCCGTTGTGATTGATGTTTGATTTTAGTTCTATATGTTTTACAGAAGAACCAGAAGATATCAGGCTATGCGCCGAATCCAAAATAGACTGCGTCGAGCGATAATTTTCTTCCAAAGTTATGAGAAGAGCTTTTGGGTATAGTTTCCGGAAAAAATAAAAGTTTTCCAAAGACGCCCCTTGAAATCTAAAAATCGCCTGTTTTTCATCTCCCACAATAAAAACATTTGGGTTGGAATGAAAATTAAGTAACATTTCTAAAATCTTATTTTGAGCATTATTTGTATCCTGATGTTCGTCCACAAGCACATACTGACTTTCTTCTTGCAAAATCTGAAGTAGGTTTTTGTTTTTTTCCAGAGTCTCCAAAACTTCCATAATCATGTCGTTGTAGTCATAAAGCTTATTTTTTGTAAGCTCTTTTTGATATTCCTCGTAAACCAGAGCCAACTCTTTGTTTTTCAATATTTGCTTTTCCAATTTCTGATACTCCCCTTTCATCTTACCTTTATGAGCACCTTTCTCATGAATCAAATCCGGAATATTTTTGAAATTTTCATGTTCGCGCAAAACAATTTTATTAAATTGAAGAGAGGAAACACCTTCTCTTTTTAGTTCGCTAATATTTGACAAAATAGATCTCACGTAAAGAAATCTATCTCCAAAAGGTCGGAGTAAATCCAAATCCAAAGAATCAATAATCCTTTCAATAATTTCAACCTGATCAACTTCAATTATGTTTTTTGAACCAACAATCCTTGGAAAATCTTCTGGATAATTTTTGATTGTCTCATTACAAAAGCCATGAAAAGTATTTATAACCACGCCGTAAGCCCGACTACCGACAATTTGTGCCAAGCGTTTTCGCATACTAGCCACCCCAGATTCGGTAAAAGTTAATGCCAGAATGTTCTCCGGTGCGGTATCTGTTTTACGTAAGATATTAGCTATACGTAAGGTCAAAATTTGCGTTTTACCAGTCCCAGGACCAGCAATAACCATAACAGGCCCTTCTATAGCGTCTACGGCCTGTTTTTGCCCCTTATTGAGCTTTTTATAGTAAGTATTAAAGACTTCTTCGGTCATAAGATAAGTATATCATTTCTAACCTCTTAATCAGAACCAGATTTTGCTTTGTCCGTATAATTTTATCTTGGTTTAACTAGGGGCGGTATATCGCCCCTAGTAGTATATTATACTTAACAAATAAATAATAAACATAATCTAAATAGCCTAAATCCAAAAATCCACCTATTGATAGGTGGATTTTAAAGTTTTTAGTAATTTCTTAGCCTATTTATCTTATCGTGTTGGCGGATTTTTTCGTGCGCTTTTGCTTCAATCTGACGAATACGCTCACGAGTAACTCCGAATTCTTTACCGACCTCTTCAAGAGTGTGTGTGATACCGTCTACGAGCCCATGTCTCATTTCAAGAATTTTTCGTTCCTTTGGAGGAAGATCGCCCAAAATCTCTTTGACTTGATCGGAAATAATTCTTCGAGAAGAATCTTGATCTGGAGAAAGAATCTTATCGTCAGCAATAAAATCACCGAGAGTTGATTTTCCGTCATCGCCATCGTCGCCAACTGGGCTTTCCAGAGAAACTGTATTTTGATCTATTTTTTCAATATTATAAACTTTGTCTATATCCAAATTCATTTCCAAAGCAACTTCTTCTGGTAATGGATCTCTGCCCAAATCTTGAGAGAGTTTTCGTACAACTTGTTTGTATTTAGCAATAGTCTCCACCATATGTACTGGCACGCGGATGGTTCTAGATTGGTCAGCGAGAGCACGGGTAATGGCCTGACGAATCCACCAAGTGGCATAAGTAGAAAACTTATATCCTTTAGTCCAGTCAAATTTGTCTACAGCCTTGAAAAGACCGAGGTTGCCTTCTTGGATAAGATCCAACAGTGTAAGATCCGGACTTCGTCCAACATATTTCTTAGCGATAGAAACCACAAGGCGAAGGTTCGAACGAGCCAAAAGATTTTTTGCTTCCTCATCTCCTGCTTGAATTCTTTTTGCCAAATCCTTTTCTTGACTACCAGAAATAAGAGGATACTGACCGATTTCCTTTAGATACATCTGAATAGAATCGTATGAAGAACCTTCTCGTGAATATGTGTATTTTTTACCAGTAACTTCCTCCACAGGAGCCTCCAAAAGACCACCTCCCTCGAGAAGATCGATTCCTGCTACATTTAGCTTTTCATATAGATTATCAAGAAATTCAATGTCCTGCTCCACAGTAGGAAACTCTTTCAAAATCTCGTCATAAGTAACAAAACCACGTTCACGCCCTTTAGCTAAAATCCTCAAAACTGCATGTTCTGTTTTTTCTGATTTTTTAGTAGGCTTACGAGATCTTTCTGAATGAAAAGCTGTTACTTTTTTGTTTTTCTTGGCTTTTTTGACCTTTTTTACTTTTTGCTTAAGTTTTTTGCGTGTCTTTACTTTGGTTTTTTTCACTACTTTTTTCACTTTTTTAGCCTTTTTTATATTTTTTTTGGTTTTTTTCATATTATTTTTTTATTTTAAATCACTAATTTTAGGATTTTTCAAATAGCTTATTCTCTTTGATATTTTGTCACATTCTTCCAAAATCTCTACTGCTCGATTTTTATCTTTTGTTTTTTCAGCTTTATTCAACTCTACCATAAATTCCGCCAACTTTTCTTTTAGATAATCTTCCTCAAAATTTGAAAATAATTCTTTTATATCGCTTTGCAATCTGTCACTTTTGTCATAATATGTTTCGGCTTCGAAAATAAGAGTGCTTTTGTCGGATGATAACTGTTCGTATATTTTATTAAATCTTTCTTCTCCGACAATATCTGATAACTTTTTCTTTAATTCCTCCACACTAACCAAAGGTTTTTCTAAATTTTCTTGCCAATAAATAAGACTTATAATTTTCCTCCCCACAAAATCTTTTCTAGAAATATAAGTGCTATCAGATTTTTTATCTTCTTTTTCTTTACTAGAACCATCACCCGAAGCGACAGAAGGCATTGGTGTTTTTTTAAGATCTTCCCAGATAACATTTTCTTTAATACCTGTTTTTTCTGAAATCGTAGTTACAAAATGACCTTTCTCAATATTACTCTGGAGCATCGCGACGTAAGGAAGCACTTTCTGACCAATTTCTTTCCCCAACTTTCTCTGATCCAATTTTTGTGCAAGAAGTGAATTATGGTAAAAATCAATAATATGTGAGGAGTTTTTGAGCGCATGTTTCCAAAGAGTTATGTCTTTCAAAATAAGCTCTGCCGGGTCGCTTCCTTTTGGCAACTCTGCCACTTTTACTTCCATACCAAGAGAAAGAGCAAGTTGTGCACTTTTATTTGAAGCATTAAAACCGGCGCTATCAGAATCGAAAGCAATTACAACCCTGTTGGATAAACGTTTTATTTTCTCTAAATGTTTAGCCGTAAGCGCGGTACCAGAAGAAGCTACGGCATTAGTAAACCCAGCTTGGTGACACATAATTAGATCCATCTGACCCTCAACTAAGATGGCATAATCTTTTTTTCTAATCTCCATTTTAGCTTTATCCAATCCGTACAATATTTCTGATTTATTAAAAAGAACAGTTTCAGGACTATTGAGATATTTTGCTGATTTACCATCATCTACCAAAATTCTTCCAGAAAAGGCTATTACCCTTCCAGAGGTGTCAGAAATTGGAAAGACAAACCTACCTCTAAAAGTATCATAAGGTTCTCTCCCAGAAACATCACTGTCACCTTTTTTCACTAAACCCGCCTTCTCCATTTCTGACGCACTAAATCCTTTAGACAAAAGAAAACTATAAAGAGCTCGCCACTCCAAAGGAGCATATCCAAGTGACCAATTTTTTACTGTTTCTGCGGTTACTCCACGTTTACTTATATATTCCTGAGCAGGTAAAAAATCCCCTAAATTCTTCTTAAAAAAGAAGGTTGCATTTTCTATCACAGCAAAAAGCCGGTCTTTTTCATTTCTCTCTTCTCTGTCTTCATAGACAAGCGGGACACCTGCACGAAACGCAAGTGTTTTAAGAGCTCCTTTAAAATCAGCCCCCTCAAACTCTTGCACAAAGGTAAAAATATCCCCCTTCGCCTGACAACCAAAACAATAATAAGACCCTCTGTCTGGAGACACGAAGAAAGACGGTGTCTTTTCATTATGAAAAGGACATTTTGCCTTGAAATTAAGTCCCGCAGGCTCAAGTTTTATATAAGAGCCAACAACTTCGGCTATACCCAACTTGTTTTTTATTTTATCTACAGGAGATGACATAAAGAAAAGTTAATTTTCACAAAAACATGAATCCCCACAAAAAAGAACTGAGGTGGTTTAGACTGACTGGTCTGACTGATTTCGGATATTTTCAATCATTTTTGCTTTGGAACTACCTGGGAATCCTGTTCCAGCTGGAATAAGTCTACCCACAATAACATTTTCCTTGAGACCGATAAGTTGATCTTGTGTTCCTCGAACTGCGGCGTTTATAAGAACACGTGTAGTGTGTTGGAATGAAGCTGCTGACAAGAAACTTTTTCGAGATAAAGATACTTCTGTAATCCCCATAGCCACAGAGTCTGTCTTTGCTTCCTCTAAATTTTCATCTTTTGCTATTTTATTTTCAGTTGCAAGAGTTGAAGTTTCTACAACTTCACCAACTGAAAATGATGTACCTCCCTCACTTTTTATTATACGTCGAGCAAACATTTGTTTAACAATTATTTCTATATGCTTACGAGAAACAGTCTCTCCTTGAAGTTCATAGAGTTTGCTGATTTCACGAATAATATAATCTTCAGTTTTTTCTTTCCCTGCATACTCAAATAATTCGTCAATATCAGCTGACCCATCGGTAATAATATCGCCTTTTTTAACTTTATCACCAACCTTAACAAGAAGCATTCTGTTTGGATTTATCTCGTAGTCTGCTTCGCTTTTTGTCTTAGATTTTGGTTTGTGAGAAATGTCAGGCAGAACAACTAGAATTTTTTGCCCATCAACAACTTTGATTTCTGAAACCATTCCATCTACACGACTTACAATTGCAGGATTTTTAGGTTTTCTTTTCTCAAAAACTTCTTCAACACGTGGCAAACCTTGCGTGATGTCCCCACCCACCGATGCAGTACCTCCAGCATGGAAAGTTCTCATAGTTAGCTGTGTACCAGGTTCTCCGATAGCTTGGGCGGCGACAGTTCCTACAGCTTCACCGAGTTCAATAATTTTATTTTTACCCAAATCATTTCCGTAACATTTTACACAAATACCATAAATAGCTTTACATACCAATGGAGATCGTACAGCAACCTCAGTAATACCCTCTTCATCTATAACAAGAGAATTCTCTTTGGAAAGAAATTCACCTTTCTCAAATAAAACCTTACCTTTTGCATTTACAACATCTTCTGCTAAAAAGCGTCCTTTAATATTTTTTGAGATTGGCATTTCAATACCGGAAGCATTTTCTTTGGTAAGACGAATACCTTCTTTTGTTCCACAATCTTCTTCAGTAATAATCGCATCTTGAGCAACATCAAAAAGACGTCTGGTTAGATAACCTGCTTTAGCTGTGTTCAAAGCTGTGTCGGTCAGACCTTTTCTTGAACCGTGAGTGGTAATGAAATATTCAAGCGGAGTAAGACCTTCTTTGCTACAAGAAAGAATCGGAAACTCAATTGTCTCACCAGCGGTGTTTGTAATAAGACCTTTCATTCCAGCCATCTGAGTTATCTGGCTAAAAGAACCTCTGGCTCCAGAGTAAACCAAATCGTGAACAGAACCGTTTTTATCTAGGGTGTCGGGAATAAGTTTTTCTACCTCACTTTTAGCACCGTGCCATAATTCAACATTTTTTCGTAATTTTTCTTCCTGAGAAATAAGACCATCATTATACTGAGTCAGCATTTCTTCTGATTTTGCCTTTGCTTTATTGATAACAAGGTATTTATCTTTAGGAATCTGAATATCATCGATACCCCAAGTAGTTCCGGAATATGTTGCATATTTGAATCCGAAAGCTTTTATCTTATCCATAATCTGTGGGACATTCTCAATTCCATATTTTTCGATAAGATCATCAATGAGAGCACCCATTTTCTTCCTACCTATTTCATGATTTATGAAAGGATAGTCTGAAGGCAAAACACTGTTAAACAAAAGTTTACCAACAGTTGTTTCAAAAATTTTTCCCTCAAATTGATTGTATTTATTAGTCTCTGTAGGAAGTACATTTATCTTGGCTCTAAAACTCACCTCGTCAAAATTGTGCGCAGTGATAGCCGCGTTCGGACTAGAAAAATACTTACCTTCCCCCTTTTCTCCAGAAACAGATTTTGTCATCCAATAACAACCCAGAACAATGTCCAGAAGTTTACCCAAGAAACTTGGGTCTCCGTTACCTGGTTTTAGAAGGTTTTTGTCCGATGCCATAATTTCTTTGGCCTCAAGTTGTGCTTCATCTGACAATGGAACGTGAACTGCCATTTGATCTCCGTCAAAGTCTGCGTTGAAAGCAACACAAACAAGAGGATGCACCTGAACAGCATTACCCTCGATTAGAACTGGCTTGAAAGCCTGAATACCAAGTCTATGAAGAGTCGGCGCTCGGTTCAAAAGTACGTATTTATCAGCAATCACTTCTTCAAGTATTGCCCACGCTTCCGGAATACCATCATCAATCAATCTGCTTGCTCCTCTGATATTATATGCAAGTTCTTTCTTTAGAAGACCTGAAATCACAAAAGGTTTAAACAACTCAAGTGCCATATGTTTTGGAAGTCCGCATTGATTTAGGTGAAGTTCTGGACCAACGACAATAACCGAACGTCCAGAATAGTCCACACGCTTTCCAAGAAGGTTCTGCCTAAAAAGACCTCTTTTACCTTTGAGGTTATCGGAAAGAGATTTGAGAGGTCTTCGTTGTGACTGATTTACAGCCGAAGAAGGAGTGTTTCCATGTCGAATTGTGTTATCAATAAGAGAGTCAACCGCTTCCTGAAGAATTCTTTTTTCGTTTCGTAAAATAACATCGGGCGCATTAATTTCCTTGAGTTTTTTCAATCGATTGTTTCGGTTGATAACTCGTCTATATAGATCGTTAACATCAGAAGTGGCATAACGTCCACCATCAAGAGGAACCATCGGTCTAATAGCTGGTGGAATAATTGGAATACGTGTCAAAAACATCCACTCCGGACGAATTTCTGCTTTTATCATTGAACGGACGAGAGAAAGTCGTTTGTTTATTTTGTCAGAATCAAGAGAACTTGCTTTCTCCAAATCTTTTACGAGACCGTCTTCAAGTTTCTTTAGATCAATATTTTTGAAAATTTTATATATTGCTTCAGCACCAATACCAGCCTCAAAAAGAGTACCGTATTTTACCGAGAAATTGTGATAGGAAATCTCATCTAAAACCTTTCCTTCCTGAATACTTTCAATATCTTTTTTAGCATTAACCAAAAGCTCTTTAATGGCTTCTTTGGTTTTATCATCAGAAACAGATTTTATTTTCGTCTTGAATTCAGAGTCAAGATCTTTCAATACACGAGTTCTTTCCTCTTCTGAAACAGAAGTGATAATATAACCAGCGAAATAAATAACTTTTTCAATCTCTCCAGTAGGAATACCTATAATGAGACTAATACGAGAGGGCATACTTCTAAGAAACCAGATATGAGAAACGGGGGTGGCAAGTTCAATGTGACCCATTCTTTCTCGTCTAACGATTGATCTTGTTATTTCAACTCCACATTTTTCACAAACAATACCTTTATAACGAATGCCTCGGTATTTTGTACAATAACACTCATAATCTTTATCGGGACCAAAAATCTTTTCGTCAAAAAGACCGCTTCGCTCACTTCTCTGTGTTCGATAGTTTATCGTTTCAGGTTTAGTAACTTCTCCAAAAGACCACTCCTTGATTCTGTCTGGAGATGCAATTTTTATCTCTATACTATCGAAGTCCTGTGTGTCTATTTGTTTTCTATTTGTGTTCATAGGATTTGATTGATTGAGCGATTAATTGTTTTCTTCTTCTGAAACATTCTTCGACCTTTCTCCTTTTGGCAAATTTCCTTTTTTCAATTGAATATCTAACGCTAGTCCTCGAAGGGTGTTGTATAGAACATTAAACGAAGCTGGAATATTGATATTACTGATTTTTTCTCCTTTCACGATAGCGTCGAAAGCAGCAGATCTACCGATAATATCATCTGATTTAATAGTCAGAACCTCACGAAGTGTGTGGGCTGCACCATGACCGAGAAGTGCCCAGACCTCCATTTCTCCAAATCTTTGACCTCCTCCCTGAGCCTTTCCTCCGAGTGGTTGCTGAGTAATAAGTGAGTAAGGACCGATTGATCTCATGTGAATCTTATCTTCAAC
>JABMOB010000006.1 GCA_013204345.1 Parcubacteria group bacterium
ATTCTCTTGTAAACTCTTATATTCACGCTTCTACAACTATTCCTAAAACTTACACTAACAACACTTTCACAGGAGCAAATACATTCAATGGCAATTTAACTGTCGGAACTCTCAATGGTCCACTACAAACCAACGCAGGCTTGGTTAGTGCTACAACTTCCATCGGTGTGTTATATGGTGGCACAGGATTAACCGCTGCTCCTAGTTACGGACAACTACTATTAGGTAATTCATCTAGTGGTTACACTCTTACGGCGACAAGTTCTCTTGGCTTATCATCCCCATGGACTACAAGTGGTTCCAACATCTATCGACTTACTGGAAATGTGGGTATAGGTACAACTACACCAGTAGCACCCCTACACATAAGCTCTGACACAGACTATGGTCTATCGCTTTCTCGAGCAACTACAACAGGCGCAAACAACTTTATACAATTTATCAATGGTACAGGTCTTACGTATGATGCTTATGTTGGTAGTGTGAGTGCTGTGGTAGCGGGGGAGACGGACTATACAGCATTTACTTTCAGTGGAGCTGGTACAAGTGGGGTAAATGGAACATATGTTCAAAGCGGAACATTAAGTGGCAAGGCTGCTTATAATAAGGACATACTTTTTTCTCCCCTGATACTTGTCTGGACTGGTGATATGTGGATAGTCGAAGATGGTGTAGGGTGGTATTATAAAAATAGTACTGATTCAACTTACCCACCTGAAACTGGTTGGGAATTATTTATCACTGGTGATGCTCCAGCCCCTACCCTTGCTTTCAATAGTTCACCAGGTCCCTCTCTTTCCCACCTAACCTTCGGTACCAATCCAACACCTGCAAGTTCGGCTACTCTCGCAGAACGTATGCGAATTACTTCAAGTGGTAATATCGGTATCGGTACCACTACTCCATACTCCAAACTATCTGTCTGGGGGGGAGGTACAGGTGGGAACCGTCTCTTTGAACTAACCAACTCTGCATCTACTACACTAGCTTCTGTACTAAACAATGGTACAGCATACTTTGCAGGTAATGTTGGTATCGGCACTACAACACCATACAAGAAACTCTCAGTTAGTGGAGAAATAGCAGGAGACGCCATCACACTAACCTCAACCTCTGTCACTTCAACTATTGCTCTTGCTCTAAGCGTTGGAACCACCACAACAGTAACTAATGGCCGTCAGCTATTTGTAGATGGAACCATCTTCTCATCAGACCTCTATGGTGGCTCAGCTACTCTTTCAACAGACGCAAACGGTAACATTATCCGTACACCATCAGACGCTAAACTAAAAACCAAAGTTACCCCAGTAACTAACGCTCTAGAGAAGGTACTTTCCCTAAACGGTGTATATTACAACTGGAAAGACACAAACAGATTTGGATCAGAAAGAGAACTCGGATTCATAGCCCAAGAAGTAGAAGAAGTAGTACCAGAAGTAGTCAGAAGCGGAGGTGAATACAAATCACTAAACTACCAAAACCTCACTGCTTTACTTGCGGGTGCGGTGCAGGAGTTGAACTCAAAAATTAATGATTTTGCTCTTAAAACTGGTAATGTTGTTATCTCTACGGTAACAAGGATAAAGGAGTTGGTTGTTGGAAAACTTATTATCAAAAATGAAGATGACGTGTCTCAGACTGGTTTCGTAATATACGATCGAGCAACAGGAAAACCTATTTGTGTATATTTTGAAAATGGTGACATGAAGACTGAATATGGGGAATGTGAGGTAAAAACTATCTCAATTCAGACTTCAGGTGGAGGCAGTAGCCAAGAAACAATAGAAACAATAGAAACAGTAGAAACCAAAGAAGTAGAAGAAACGCCTACTGAGGAGGAATCCATCGAAGTAGATGCTGTTGAGGAAGAACCCGTAGTAGAAGAAGTAATTGAAGAAGAAACTCCAATTGAAACAGTAGAGGAAGAAATCATTGAAGAAGTAGTGATAGAAGAAGTGGTAGAGTCAGAACCAGAGGAGGAAGTTGTTGAAGAAGTGGTAGTGGAGCCTGAGCCAGTTGTAGAGGAGGTTTCTACAGAATAACTAGCAAGTGTTATACTGTATGCATGTTTGATATATTAAAGGATAATCGTATGAATAATAAAATTCGAGTAGCTGTCAATGGGGCAGTGTGTATTGGCAGATCTTTTGCTCAAAAAAGTCATAGAAATATAGGAAATAGACATAATTGCTGTCAATGATAATTTGCTAAAGGTCATGGCATGGTATGACAATTAGATGGGGTATACCCACACACTAATAGACCATGTAATTAAGATAGGGAGTTTCGAATAATGTTGTATGTTTAATAATGCGAAACTTTTAAAGTTTGGATTAGTGTGTGGGTATACTCACACATTGACCAAGAATGTTATTAAAAGTGGGTCATTTATTATTAAATGATCTTATAAAAAAGATGGTTATTCAAACTTTCTTTGAGAGGTTTCCATTTTGTAGTAATAGTATCTCTAGAGGCTTATTAAATGATAATTTATGAAAATTGGCTTTGTTACAAATTCGTCTAAAAACATATTGCATTATAGATTGTCTTGGATAAAACACTTGCAAAAACGTGGTTTTGAAGTTGTGGTGTTTTCTCCAAATCCTGAAGATATTACAGGAGTAGAGTCGATATTGTGGAAAGTAGATAGGCAAGACATAAAAATAGTATCAATACTAAAAAGTATCTATAACCTTAGCTGTCTTTTAAAAAGTGAGAAGATAGATGTGTTGCATACTTTTACTCCCAAAGGAAATGTTCTCGGTACTATAGCCGCTCGCATGGCTGGTGTAAAGACTACTATCAATAATATAACAGGTTTGGGTTCTTTGTTTATAAATACAGAACAGTACAAAATACGACGACGGGTAGCTACTTTTGTAATAAAGAGAGTGGATTATTTAGTTTTTCAAAACATTGATGACAAAAAAAGTTTGGGGATTATACCCGAAAAAACAAAAGTTTTTGAAGTTCCTGGATCTGGTATTGTTATGGATAAATTTACACCCTGCCTAGACCCAGAAGAAAAAAGGACTTTACGAGCAAAGTATGGTTTTAAAGAAAATGACAAAATAATTTTGTATGTTGGACGACTACTTTACTCAAAAGGAATAAAAGAGCTTGTTAGTTCTATAGAAGAATTACACAAAGAAGATCCGTTTATAAAAGGTCTATTTATTGGTGGTACTGATTCTGGTAATCCGGATTCAATTTCTGAAAACGTGATTAACGAGTGGTCGAAGAGTTTCCCTTTTATCAAAATTTTGGGGTCTAAGGAAGAGGTTGGTGAGTTTTACAAAATTGGGGATGTTTTTGCTTTTCCATCTTACCGTGAAGGAATGCCGGCATCTGTATTGGAAGCTCTATCTTGTAACATGCCAGTGATCACAACAGATGTTGCTGGTTGTAGGCAAGCAGTCCAATACGGAAAGTGGGGTGATATTGTGCCACCAAGAGATTCAGAACATCTTGCTGAATCTTTGAAGAGAAACCTCGAAATGGGTAGTCAGGGGAGAAATACCAGAAAATTTATGGAAGAAAATTTTTCAATTAGTAAGATACTACATAGTCTTGATATACTATATGATGATGTCGAACACAGTTTCCGTACAACAGGCAAAAAATGAATGGTCAGAAATTGCTCAATTACACAAAGAGTATATTCCGAAGGGCTTTTTAAGCTCCCTTGGTATAAAGTTTTTAGAGAGGCTTTACAAGATAGTTCTCAGTGAACCAAACTCTTTTTGTTTTGTGGCAAAGTCTTCGGATGAAGTTGTTGGTTTTGTCTGCGCCACTAGATCTATTAGTAATATTTATTTAAAATTTATTTTTAGGTATTGGTGGTTGGGTTTCTTGATGGTGCCGAAATTTTCGTGGAAGTTTGTGGAAACACTTTTTTATCCAGCCAGAAAAAAGAATAACTCAGACGTAGAGATACTCTCTGTGGTTGTGTCAAAAGAGTTTCAGGGGAAAGGGGTGGCAGAATCTCTTTATCAAAAACTTTTCAGAAAACTTGCTCAATTCAATGTAGATAAAGTTTCAGTCGTGGTTGGTGAAGACCTAATTTCCTCGCACAAATTTCATCAAAGAATGGGTGGTCAGATGTCTCAGAAATTTAAAATTCATCAAAATGAGTTTTCGTATATATATATTTTTGATGTCAAAAAATATATATAATTTTAAGTAAAAGATTTTTCATAGCCAAGAAAGAGGCTTGTCTTCTGGTTATGGAGGTAGGTGCCATGAGTCGTGGAGGTGATCTTTTTAGATATTGGTAAGCCTGTGAAAATAAGCAAGTTGACAGAAAGTATGATTCGGCTTTTTGGCCGAAACGTTGAAATGCAATATACACAGCCAAGGCCTAGTGATAAACTATCTGAGGAACTCTCTGAACCGGAAGAGGTCTTAGAAAAAACAGATCAAAGAAAGATTTCTTGGGTTATAAGTTCTAAAGAAGTTAATGTGGAAAAACTGGAAGGATCTATATTAAGAATTAGCCAAGTCCGATGTGAGAAGAATGTCAATAATTTGTTAGACGATATTTTGCAGTCTGAATGGGTACTTGTCCAAAAATAATAATAAAATATTATCTGACAAGTCTCTCGCAACTATATACAAAATATATATGATATATATAAATACCAATCTACATGTTAAAGAATTACTGTCTATAGTGAAGAGTAAGTTAGAGTTTTTTTTGTTTCCTTTTTATGTTGTATGGATTGCCGTACTTAAGAGGAAATCTCTGAAGAGCTTGCTGAACTGTGTTGTTAAGGGACAGGGCTGGAAGACGCGCTTTATTCGTTCAAACCAAAAAAAACAGGAGATTAGTGCATTTTTAGATATGATTCAAAAAGAACAGCCACAGCGGATTATGGAGATCGGCACGGCTCGTGGAGGGACACTTCTTATGTTAGCCCGTATTGCGGCAGAAGATGCAAAAATAATAAGTATCGATATAGCACGTTCTCTATTTGGTATAGAGGGATGCCCAGCTTGGAGAGCCTCACTCTTTACATACTTTGCTTGGTCGGGGCAGAGTATATCTATTTTACGAAAAGACTCTCACCAAGAAGAGACATTAAGGGATGTGGAGAAATTAATGGATGGAGATAAGTTGGACGTGCTATTTATCGATGGGGACCACAGTTACGAAGGTATAAAAAAAGATTTTGATATGTATACTTCCTTAGTGAAGAGTGGTGGTATTGTAGCTTTTCATGATATTGTCCCTGGTCTCGAGGCTAATGTTGGGGGAGTACCAAATTTTTGGCAAGAAATAAAAGAAGGGTATTTTTATAGAGAATTTGTAAAGAATTGGGACCAGGGTGGTTACGGTATAGGAGTGATTCGTATTCCTGAAGCAGAATGACTATCTTTTTTAAGATAAAAATAACAGAGGACCTTCCCTTGAGATAATGTTCGAGGTAGGATAAATTCATGATATTTCGCCAGAATATAATAAGATTTCTCCGCTGGACTGAGAAATTTACTCGAACAGATATGGTATATATTGCCAAGGGAGGTGGGTGGACGACTGTTTGGAGGGTCGCGAACTTTTCTATTTCTTTTGCAATTATGACTGCGTTTGCAAATCTAGTCTCTCTGGAAATCTACGGAAGGTATCAGTATGTGCTTTCTTTGGTGGGATTAGTAGCTGTTTTCTCACTTCCTGGCATGGAAACAGCTCTTATTAGGAGCGTGGCTAAGGGTTTCGAGTCAACTTTCCCTAAAGCATTTCTTACTCGTATCAAATGGGGATTTCTTGGGAGTCTTGTGATTGTTGGGGTAGCATTTTGGACTCACCTTCAAGGTGGAGACGACGCTCTTGTTTCCATACTTCTTTTAGCAGCAGTATTTTTACCATTTCGGTCAACGGCGGGTTTCACTACTGCTTTCTGGAGAGGACGAAAGAATTTTTTTGCTGAAGCTTTATTTCAGGTCACTTTAACTGGTGGTGTGGCTACCATTGTTATTACCACTCTCTTTTTTACCGATAGTCTGTTTTATATTGTTCTGTCTTTTTTTGCTGCACAATCAGTCCTTGGTATCTTTCTCTATCGTATCGCCTACCTTCACATCAGACCGACTTCTGAAGATGAAAGCCTTATCCCTTACGGGAAATCCCTGACTCTTATGGGAACTGTTGGTATCATCTCCGACCATCTCGATAAGATTATTTTGTTTGCATTTCTTAGCCCTATTCAGCTGGCTACCTATGCGTTTGCGATTGATCCAGCTAGGAAAGTGAGGGGGCTGATTCCAATTTCTGATTTATTATTACCAAAGCTAAGCGAAAATGGAGTGGTGGGGGATAAACGAAAACAACGTGTCTTTATGAAAATGCTTAGTATGTTTATTGTAACTATTCCACTTGCAATAATGCTAGCTTTAGTCACTCCGTATATCTATGGTTTTGTTTTTCCTCAGTATATTGAATCAGTTCCATATTTCCAGGTCTTAACAATCCTACTTGCTCTCGTGCCATTTACGGTTCTGGGAGTTTCATTGGAGGCCGAAATGCAGATTCAATCGCAGTATATTACTAAAATATCTATTCCAGTTCTGAAGATCGGACTATTTATTATTCTTATACCTATCTATGGTATATGGGGATTGATCGCTACTTTATTGGTAACAGAAGTAGTTAAAGACATTTTAACCACTTATCTTTTTTGGAAAATGAAGTAGGGACATCTTTTTATGCAGGGATCTTGTTGATTATCTTTTTAATCCAAGGAGTATTATCAAAAAATAGTCCTAAAGTTGGTAGTAAAAGTAGTATTGATACAATACGCAATCGGACGATTATTCCGATATTTGGAATATATAGGGCTAATACTGACAGGATAGATATGGAGAATAGGGTAAGAATTAGTACGGGACTTCGTTTTTTAATTGCCTTGACGGTTCCTAAGATAACTCCAATTATAATTAGGTACAATAAAATTGTTTCTATTAGAATAAATTTTTGTTTACCATGAACTTGGTGAGGTAAGGGGCCAAGAAGTACCATTCCGTATGATGATATGTAGTTTTTTATGAAAGATACTGGTTTGTCTAATTCTGTTTTGAATATAAGAGTTGATCCGGAACTTTCTGTTCCATGCTCTTTTGTGAAGACCACTTCTCTGTAGTAACTTATCCTCTCTTTAGTTGCAAAGAAACTAAGTTTGTTGATACCAGCATATCCATCTCCAAAAAGAATTGGTGAAAAACTGGCTGTAGTTAGGAATAGAAGTGTAATTCCAAGTCTTTTTATCTTGTTTGTATTAGTCCACCAGAACAGAATGGTCACGGTGACTGCTCCCATAAGGGCATACCAGAAAGGTTCGCGCAGAGTGTATAGAGGAATACTAATTATAAATGGTATTAGTAGTAGCCATTTAGAGTATTGTATTTTTGTTGTTTGTATGAGGCAAAGTAGGGCACCAAATGCAAGACTGAGCACCAAAGCTTCTTTCAGTGGGATATTGGCAAAAATAAGAAAGCTAGGGTAGAGACTTCCGATAGCTCCGATCACGATCGCTGATTGTCTGGTTACCCCCACCGATCTGGACAGAGCGTAGAGAAAAACTATTGTTAATGCAGATAGAATTGCATTAAGGAGTAGCGTCATGATGGGCGTTGGTAGGGTGATAGTATATAGAAGACCAATAAGAAGACTGAAGAAACGGTAATGAAAAAAGCTGTCAGAGATGGCTAAGAAAAATGGACCTTCTGATATATGCTTATATATTTCCAAACCAGAGTTGTGATAAAGAAGCCAATCTTTGTCTGGATTTTGGATTGGATTGAGCCCTCCTAAATGCATACCCAGGCCAATTATAATGAAAAAAAACAAGCCTACTAAAAATATATGGGTAGCAGTTTTATGATTAGTTAGGTTTAGTACACATACAATTGTCGTACTAATGACACCGATGAATCCGATACCGCACAGGAGAGGCGATTCAAGAGCAAATTTTCCAAAAATATAAAGGAGGGTAAAAAGTATGCCAGTGGAAATATACGGAAGAATTCGATTAGTATGTATCATATGGTGATTTATTCTATCAAAATTGCTCTAAATTTACCACGCTCTTTTTTGTTTGTTGTTTTGAGATATTTTTAGTAAGCTGTAAGGTGTGGATACTTCTTCTGTTAAAGATCTTAAACTCCTAATGTTTTGTCGTTTTGGACGCAAGGGAGCAAGTAGTCGTGTCCGAAGCTACCAGTATGTACCACTATTTATATCGGCTGGTGTTCGAGTAACTGAAAATTATCTTTTAAGTGATAAATATCTTGACTCTTTGTACGCACACAAACCTATTCCTCTCTTGAATATTTTAGGGTGTTTGTTAAGACGGTTTTGGTATATTGCAACGATGTTTAGGTATGATGTTGTCTGGATCGAGAAGGAGCTTTTTCCTTGGCTTCCATCCTGGACTGAGTATATATTGGCAGTTTGTGGTGTTCGTTATATCGTTGACTACGATGATGCCTTATTCCACCTATATGAAAACAAAACAGGAATATGGGCACGCTTTTTCCTTCATAATAAAATTGATCATATTATGCGTCACGCATTTTACGTCATTGCTGGAAATGATTATCTTGCTAAACGAGCCCACCGTGCCGGAGCATTACGGGTGGTGGTAATTCCCTCAACGGTGCCTGTGGATGAATATTCAATGAAGGATCATGCTAATACTAACAAGCTTCCAACTATTGGTTGGATAGGCAGTCCATCGACTGTGAGCCATCTTGCTTTAGCTGTTCCGTATCTTATATCTCTGCATGTCATGTATCCATTCCGCTTATACGTAGTTGGATCTGAGGGTAAAGTACTTAATACTGGAAACATCCCTACCATTTACCAGAAATGGACTGAACAGACTCAGTCTAGACATCTTCAGGAGTTTGATATCGGTATCATGCCTCTTATTGAAGGGAACTGGGAACGAGGAAAATGTGGATATAAGCTCATACAATATATGGCTTCCGGACTTCCTGTGGTTGCTTCGGCAGTGGGGGCAAATAAGCAGATCGTCGAAGATGGAATAGATGGTTTTCTGGTATCCTCAGAACAAGAATGGCAAGATCGTCTACAGGAACTGTTTAGATCTCCCCAACTACGACAGCAGATGGGGTCCGCTGGTAGAAAAAAAGTATCTAAATTTTATGATATAAATATCTGCTTTCCAGATGTTCTGAATGTCTTACGTATGGCTAGTCAAAAAGGATGATCTTCTTGGTAATAGGTTTTTTTGTTACAATTTGAGTTGTTGTAGATAAATTATCTCACTTTTTATTACCAAGTATTTAATCACATGAAAGATCTAGAAAAATATTGTAAATATATTGCTTATACGGTAATTTTTTTAATACCTTTTATTGTCTTTATCGTTGACTACTCTCAACTTTTCCCATTCATCACTGGTAAAAACTTTTTATTTAGATTTTTAATTGAAATAGCTTTTGGTGCTTGGATGATGCTGGCTCTATTAAATGAAAAATACAGGCCTAAGAAATCTATACTTCTAACCTCAGTTATTATTTTTGTAGGATTGATGTTTGTAGCAAATATTCTAGGGGTTGAACCGAGAAAAAGTTTCTGGAGTAATCTCGAAAGGATGGACGGATGGATAACTTTGATCCATCTTTTAGTATATACATTAGTTCTATCTAGTCTTTTAAATACAAAGAGACTTTGGAAAATGTTTTGGAACACAACTATTATCGCAAGTTTTGGCGTTGGTCTGTTTGCTGTGTCCCAATTAGCTAGAAGATATTTTGTAGAAGCTTTAGGGTATTCTCTTGATCATGGAATTTTAAGTATTCTGCCGATAATTAATCAGGGTGGGGTGAGACTAGATGCTACCTTTGGAAACTCTGCTTATCTGGCGGTATACATGCTTTTACATATTTTTATAACTGTGGCTATGCTAATTAAGTATCACTCTGTCAGTCTTAAGATGAGAATTATGTATTTAGCAGCCTTGGTTTTGCAATTCATATCACTGTATTACTCCGGTACAAGAGGTTCTATACTAGGCCTTATCGGGGGAATGTTACTGATCTCCATATTATTTGTGATATTTGAACCAAAATCTAGCAAGCTAAAAAAGACATCGATAGCTCTGCTTGTAATTATTTTTTTGATGACGGGAACTTTCTTCTTAATTAAAGATTCAGAATTTATACAAAGTCAAAGAACACTTCAGCGCCTAGCTTCAATTTCCTTGGAGAGTAAAACAGTCACCTCTAGGTTTTTAATGTGGAATATTTCTTTTGAGGGTTTTAAGGAAGAGCCAATTTTAGGATATGGACAGGGTAATTTTAAATATGTTTTTAATAAACATTATGATCCAAGAATGTACGATCAAGAACCCTGGTTTGATAGGGCGCATAATGTTTTTTTCGATTGGTTAATTGAGGGAGGTCTTATTGGTCTAATGGCATATATATTTATTTGGTTTGCCTTGGTAAAGTTATTGATTAAAAGTTCAAAGATTACTAGAAGAGAAAAGATCATTTATTTAGGCATGCTCTCAGCCTATTTGTTTAACAATATGTTTGTTTTTGATCAGATTACAAGCTATATGTTCTTCTTCGCATTCATAGCTTATATACATTCTTTGGAGGGAGAAGGTGCTGCCTTTAAAAAAGTTTTTTCTATTGAAGAAGGAAGTAAAAATCGTATAGCAATACCAATTTTAATCTTACTGACAATTGTGACGCCTTTTATGCTTAATGCTAAAGGTTATCTACAGAGTACAACTTTTATCAAAGCCCTAAGTGTTCCACAACCACAGACAATACAAGAACTGAACTTTAATACGATGATGATTAATAAACAGCTTAAAAAAACAGTTGATTATAATTCTTTTGGAACAGCAGAAGTTCGTCAGAGATTACCTGGAATCACTAATGAAATCATAAAATCTCCCAACATTAATGAAAGTCTTAAGCAAGAAATATTTCTTTTAACAAAAGATGGGTTGGAAAAGCAAATCAAAGAAACACCAAATGATACTCGGTATTACATGTTGCTAGGTAACTTTTTAGCTAATTTAGGTTTTCTTGAAGAATCTACTGTGTATTTTAAAGATGCCATTCAACTATCACCCAATAAGCAAGTTTTATATTCTCAACTAGCCGAAGTCTATGGAATGTATGGTAATTATGAAAAAATGTTCGAGTATGCCCAAAAGGGATATTCATTGAATGAAGAAAACGAATCTTCCCGGTCCGTATATGCTCTAGCTCTTAAGTCTTCTGGTAGAGAGGATTTACACAACACTTTAATCAAAGAATAATTTAATAGAGGTGAGTAGGACAAATCATCCATTTTCCAAGAGTGTTTGTCTAAATTCTAGAGTAATTTCTGGGAGATTATCTATGAAAATATACTTAGCTTCAGATCAGGTAGAAATGGAGATGCAATCGCTCAACCTACTCAAGAAACAACCCCAAGTGAACCGATAACTCCAGTTTCAATACCAACCCCAGCGTCGACCCTTGAGCCGACTCTAGTGTCAGATTCAGCCCTAACTCAATAGATTTTGCCGTTTTTTTAATCTATAAATATTTGGTATAATAAAAGTGTTACACACATATTTTTAATGTTGAAAAATTATGACCCCAGTAGCAGAGCATGGCTCGCTACAGGGCGAGAAGTATTTCAAATTTAATATCTATGCCTGATTTAAACGATAAACAAATAAAAGAACTGGAGCTTAAAGCCAACGACCCCAGTAGCAGAGCAGAGCTCGCTACGGGGCGAGCAAAAATTTATCCTGTCAGGTAGTTTATCGGGGACTGTGTTTGGTGTATTATTACTATAATTAACAATAAATAAATTTTTAAATATGACAAAAAATTCTGACAAGATAAGGGTAGCAATAAATGGTGTGGGACGTATTGGTAGGGCATTTCTCAAAATTGCTCGTGGTAGGGAAGAAATAGAAATTGTTGCTATAAATGATTTAGGTGATATAAAAAACATCGCTTATCTTCTGAAGTACGACACCGCTTATGGCGTGAGTGATTTTGATGTAATGGTGAAAGAAGACTCAGATCCCGCTATTGTAATAGATGGTACACCCATAACCTATCTTTCGGAAAAAGACCCCGCAAAATTACCTTGGAAAAATCTTGATATTGATGTGGTAGTAGAGTCTACGGGTTTTTTCACAAGTTATGAAAAATCAAAAGCACATTTGGACGCTGGTGCTAAAAAAGTTGTTGTTTCTGCTCCGGTAAAAGATGAACCACTTGCTGGCATGAACGGGGCTACGGTTTTGATGGGTATAAATGATGATGTTTTGAAAACTTGTGATATTAGTTCCAACGCTTCTTGTGCTACAAACGCAGGAGGTCCGCTTATTGCCATTCTAAATGAAGAGATTGGTATAGAAAAAGCTATTTTAAACACTGTACACGGATACACAGCAAGTCAAGGACTTGTTGATGGTCCTAATAAAAAAGATTTTCGTGAAGGTCGTGCTGCTGCTCAAAATATTGTGCCATCTTCTACCGGTGCGGCTATCGCTATAACTAAAGTCATCACGGATCTAAAAGGTAAATTTGATGGTATTTCAATGCGCGTACCCGTTGTCGTTGGTTCTATTGTGGATATTACTTTTATCGCCAAAAGAGACACGACAGTTCTCGAGGTTAATTCAATTCTCGAAAAAGCTTCAAAAACAGAACGTTGGTCAAAAACTTTTTCCGTAACCAAAGAACAACTCGTTTCTTCGGATATAAAAGGTAGTAGTTTTGCTTCTATTGCAGACCTCTCATTTACTCGCGTGGTGGGTGGTAATTTGGTAAAAGTTCTTGCTTGGTATGACAATGAAATGGGGTATACATACACGTTGGTTGATCATGTGGTGAAAATTGGGAGTTAAATAAAAACATATGACCAAAATTTTTATCGGTGGAGATCATGCAAGTTTTGAACTAAAAAAAGCTCTCATTCCATATCTGAGAGAGCTTGGTCATGCCGTAGAAGGCAAAGGAGCTTTTGATTTCGACAAAGATGATGATTATCCAGATTTTGTTTCGGCCGTCGCTCTAGAAATTTTTAAAGATCCGGAAAATATTCGTGGAATTGTTTTGGGTGGTTCTGGGCAGGGCGAGGCGATTGTTGCAAATCGATTACCGACTATTCGAGCTGTTGTCTACTATGGTGGTATGAATATGGACATTATTTCACTTTCTCGCAAGCACAATAACTCAAATGTCCTTTCTTTAGGTGCCAGATTTATTTCGGTGGAGGAAGCTAAACAAGCTGTAAAACTTTGGCTTGAAACAGAATTTTCTGGAGAAGAGCGACACGTTAGAAGAAATAATAGAATAGACGAGGTCTATGAGAGTTAGTAGTCAGTAGATAGTAGTTAGTAGTAAAATCAATGCAAATTACACGAGGGTATAAAGATCTTATTGTTTGGAAAAAGTCCATTGAATTGGTTGTTTTTTTATATGAGTTAACTAACAAATTACCAAAAGCAGAAACATACGGAATTATTTCTCAAATGCAGAGAAGCGCCGTTTCTATTCCTTCTAATATTGCGGAAGGAAGTAGAAGAAAAAGCAAAAAAGATTTTGAACATTTTTTAACAATGGCTTTTGGATCGGGTTCAGAATTGGAGACACAAATAGAAATTATTAAACGATTGCCATTTGGTAGTAATCTTAATTATTCAAAAATTGATATAATACTTGATGAGGTGATGAGAATGTTGAACAAAATGATTAATTATTGACCCCTTTTTTTTCTATGGACTACTTACTACTAACTACTAACTAATCATGGCTGAGATAATTCCCGCAATAATGCCTGATGATTTTATGGATTTGAAAGAGAAAATGTCTCTTGTGTCTGGGGTGGTGCCTTTGGTGCAGGTGGATGTTATGGACGGTAAATTTGTGACAAGGAAAACTTGGCCATACAAAGATGTCCCAGATCCGGATTTTGAAGCAATTTTGGCGGAGGATATTGGTTTTCCTCAGTGGGAAGAGTTGGATTTTGAAGTTGATCTTATGATCTCTCGGTCGGAGGATGTTTGGCAGGATTGGGTGAAAGCTGGGGCGAAAAGAATTATTTTTCATATTGAATCTTTGGCGGAACCTGAGCGTTTTCTAGATGAAGTAAGGGAAAATTCTGTGTCTCCCGACTCTATTTTTTATGTGGAAATTGGATTGGCTATAGACATAGATACGCCAAACGAGATTTTGGACCCGGTTATTTCCAAGGCAGATTTTGTTCAATGTATGGGTATTGCTACAATAGGGAAGCAGGGAGAACCCTTTGACGAAAGAGTTTTGGAGAAAATAAATGATTTGCGCAATAAGTATCCAGACCTCATAATTAGTGTTGATGGAGGGGTAAATTTGGAAACCGCCCTTCCTTTGATTGAAGCGGGAGCAAATCGTCTTGTCGCTGGCTCGGCCATTTTTCTAAGTGACGATATTCGGCAAACAATTGAGGATTTTGAGAGTGTAATATGATAGTATTTGTGTAATCCAATGAAAAAGAAAAACAATAAAAAAGAATCGAAACCTTTGAAAAAAGAAACCGCCGGAGAGAAATTTTCTCTTACAGAAATCGCTACACTTATTGATCAGTCTCAAGAAAGTTTAGCTAGAATGATGTCCGATGGTTTTGTGGAATTACATAGAGAAATCAAAGGAGTAGATCAGCGTCTAATTCTCACGCGAGAAGAACTTTTGCGTAAATTAAGTTCAACTGATGTCAGAATTGATGATTTAGCTCATAGTAGGGTTTCTCATGTAGAATACAAAAATCTATTAACTAAAGTTGGCGATATTGAACAAAAATTATCGCCTAAGAACAAAAAATAAATGTCAGGTATTTTATCTGATAAACAAATACAAAACCTAGAGCTTCAAGCGAACGCTGTTCGCATTTCTATTATTGAAATGCTGGTGGAGGCTGGGTCTGGTCACTCTGCTGGACCGCTCGGTATGGCAGATATTTTTACTGCTCTATATTTTCATATTCTCAAGCACGATCCAAAGAATCCAGATTGGTCTGAAAGAGATAGGGTTGTTTTGTCCAACGGACATATTTGCCCTGTTTTGTATGCAACAATGGCACATGCGGGCTACTTTCCAGTGGAAGAACTAGAGACTCTCCGCAAATTTGGTTCACGTCTACAAGGTCATCCACATCGGGATTTTTTGCCAATGCTCGAAACGTCGTCTGGTCCTCTTGGTTCCGGATTATCTCAGGCTGTGGGTATGGCCATAGCTGATATAATTGATAGTGGAAAATCTACAACACGACGCATTTACGGTTTACTCTCTGATGGTGAGCAAGACTGCGGTCAGACTTGGGAAGCGGGGATGCTCGCTGGTAAAAACAAGCTCAATAATTTGATTTGTTTTATGGACCGTAACCATATTCAGATTGACGGTAGAACAGAAGATATAATGCCTCTAGAACCTCTTAAGGCAAAATGGGAGGCTTGGAATTGGCACGTGATTGATATTGACGGTCATAATTTCTCGGAGATTATCGGTGCGGTAGAAGAAGCGAAAAAAGTTTCTGACAAACCGATAATGATTATTGCTCACACAATTCCGGGTAAGGATGTCAGCTTTATGGAAAATGATTATCGATGGCATGGTAAACCACCAAGCAAGGAAGAAGCTGTTATCGCGCTTCAGGAGCTGGGTGCGATTGGGGAGAAAATTAAAATATGAAAAAGTTACAATCAGACATAAAGAAATATCTTAAAGAAAGAGCTTGGGATAATCTTCGTCCGGGTGATCTAGCTAAATCAATTGCGATTGAGTCCGGCGAGTTGCTGGAGATATTTCAATGGAGTAGTCTTTCTTTAGATGAAGTAAGAAAAGATAAAGGAAAGATTGACGAAATAAAAAAAGAACTAGCTGACGTGCTCATTTATTGTTTTGATATTGCTGTTCTGCTTAATTTTGATGTGGAGGGAGTTATGAGACAAAAACTCGAGCATATTAAGAAAAAATATCCAGCTGAAATAATGAGTAAAATGAAAGGGAAAGAGTCCGGTACTGAGGATGCTTACTGGCAAATTAAAAAAACATATAGAAAAAATGGTCAATCTTAATCCAAAAATTTTCGATAAAGATGTAGAACAGGTGCCAATTCGCAAAGGTTATGGCGAAGGCCTTCTTATGGCTGGAGAAGCGAGTGAGCGTGTCGTTGCTCTTTGTGCTGACCTTACAGAATCAACTCACACAGATCTTTTTGCTAAAAAGTTTCCGGATAGGTTTATAGAAGTTGGTGTAGCAGAGCAAAATCTCGCTTCGGTAGCTTCCGGAATGTCGGCGATGGGTAAAATTCCGTTCATTACTTCCTACGCGATGTTTTCTCCAGGACGAAACTGGGAGCAGATCAGGACAACTATCTGCTACAACAATCGTCCGGTAAAAATTGCAGGTTCTCATGCCGGTGTATCTGTCGGTCCGGACGGTGGAACACATCAGGCGATAGAGGATATAGCTATTACGAGAGTTATTCCACGAATGGTTGTTATTTCTCCTTGTGATGCGATAGAAGCAAAAAAGGCGACGATAGCAGCGGCAAAAACTGATTCTCCAACGTATATTCGTCTCACTCGTGAAAAAACACCGGTTATAACCACAGAAGAAACTCCTTTTGAAATTGGCAAGGCACAGGTTTTTTGGCAGTCTGAAGAAGAGTCTCATGTCGGTATTGTTGCTACTGGTGCTTTGGTCTATAAGGCGCTTATCGCCGGAAAAGAATTGGAAGAAGAAGGAATTGATGTCAAAGTTTTAAATCTCGCAACGATAAAACCACTGGACGAAGATGCTCTTGTGTCTCTAGCAAAAGAAACAGGTGCGATTGTGACGGTTGAGGAGCATCAAATCCACGGAGGAATGGGTTCTGCTGTAGCAGAATGTCTAGCAAAAAACGATCCTGTGCCTATGGAGTTTGTCGGAATAGACGACAAGTTTGGTCAGTCAGGTAAACCAGAGGAACTTCTAGAGCACTATGGTATGGGAGTAGAATCTATAAAAAAAGCTGTGAGAAAAGTGATATTGAGAAAATAGTATGTCAATTAGATTGATTCGCTATTTGACTGGATTTCCTTTTATGATATCTTGAATTTGTCAGGCAGACAGGATTCATCACTTACTGGGTACAGGATGATGTCCAAATAGTCTGTCTAGATCCCATGTTCTGCTCCTCCCACCTACGCGAGATATCCTTTGAGACCGATGTGTCTCGGGAATACTCGCCGTCCAGCGACAGTAGATAAGAATGGAGTATAGGGAACATGGAGACCTGCCGTACATCCTAGGTCACGGCAGGTTTTTTTATTACCAAATTTCTAATTACTAACTACCAGTTACTATCTACCAACTTTAGTTTATCTTTTTTGGCTTGTAATTATCCGGAGCATTTTTTAAAAATTCTTCCAATTTTTCACGAGTGAGTAATCCTTTTTGTGCCCCTATGTGTTGGACGACAGACATTGAGTTTATTGGTCCCCACATCAAAGCTTCTTCAAGACTCTTACCCAAAGCTAATGCGACTACAAAAGTTGAAGTAAATGCGTCACCGGCACCAGTTCTTTCGTATGGAGGTTTTGGGTCAGGGTAAGGTGGCATAAACCATATCTCTTTGCCGTCATAAGCGTAGGCACCATTTGCTCCATCGGTTATGGAAACAATCTTTGGTCCAAGTTCATGGATTTTTTGTAACAAAACAACGGGATCATTCTTTTTATCCATTTTTAATATTTTTTGAGCCTCATCAAGATTACAAACAAAAACCTCAGATAGTTTGTATATCTCAGCCAATTTTTCCACACCCAATCTCATTTGAAATGTTCCAGGTTGAAACGCCAATTTTGTTTCGGGATGTTTCTTGAGGTAATCAACGATCTGCATTTGATAAGGTAGAGAATTTTCGGCAAGAGAGCTAAGGTAAATCCACTCAGGAGCTTCTATCTCTGGAAAATCGTATTTATATTCGTGATGTTTAACCAAGATTGTTCTGTCGCTTTCAAACCAAAGAACATAGTGATAGTTAGTTTCTATGCCTTTTTCCTCAGTAACATAGTCCGTTATCACCCCGTTTTTTTCTAGAGCTTCTACACATTCTTTTCCATTTTGATCATCGCCTACGTTTGTCATTAGAGCAGACTTCAACCCAAGGCGCGAAGCGGAAACTACTGCGTTTGGGCTATTGCCGACAGATCTCAAAACCTCTACAAATTCGTAGGGAACTTTATCACCGAATTTTAGACAGAGCCGACAGTCCTCTTTGTTTACTACACAATTTACACTAGCGTCTTTGAGTCTTATAAAAGCATCAGTTGTAATATCACCGATAGCTAGAAAGTTAATTTTTGTCATAAGGGAATTATAACATAAAAAAGTTAGTAGTTAGTAGGTAGTAGTCAGTAGTATATATACAAAATTTTTTCTTCTCTACTAACTATGGACTACTCACTACTTACTAGCTTGTGTTACAATATACATATGAAAACATTACGTGAGTGTATACAAGAGGCTGGTGAAAAGAAGGTTGCTATTGGTCATTTTAATATTTCAAACCTTGAAGCTTTGTGGGGGATTTTTAATGCCGCAAAAAATCTCAAACTACCGGTTATTATCGGTACTTCTGAGGGGGAGCGCGATTTTGTCGGTGTAAAACAGGCGGTAGCTCTAGTAAAAAGTTTGCGCGAAGAGTTTGATTATCCAATTTTTCTTAATGCCGACCACACTTATTCTTTTGATCGGGTAAAAGAAGCAATTGATGCTGGTTATGATGCAGTAATTTTTGATGGAGCGAAGATTTCTTTTGAAGAAAATGTCGTGTTGACCAAACAATGTGTAGATTATGCTAGAAGTGTAAATCCTGAAATTGTGGTGGAAGGTGAGCTCGGATATATCGGTCAATCCTCAAAAATTCTAAGTGAGATTCCTGCAGAAGTGCATCTAAATAAAGAGGCCTTGACTACTCCAGAACAAGCCAGAAGTTTTGTAGCAGAAACTGGCGTTGATTTGTTTGCTCCTGCTGTGGGTAATGTTCACGGTATGCTTGTGGGAGGTATTGACCCCGCTTTAGATATCGGAAGAATCGAAGAAATTTCCAAAGCAGTTGGTGTTCCGCTTGTTTTACATGGCGGTTCTGGTAATTCTAGTGAAGATTTTACTAAGGCGATCACTTCAGGTGTTTCAATCGTTCATATAAATACGGAAATAAGACTTGCGTACAGAGATGGTGTAAAAAAATCTCTCCAAGAAAATCCTGATGAAGTCGCTCCTTATAAATTTCTCAAAGGCGGAGTACAAGCAGTGCAGAAGGTAGTGGATGCAAAATTGAAACTGTTTAATAATTTGAGCTAGTATTTTAAAATGGCTACAGATTACAACGCGTTAGGTCAAAAAATAAAAAGTTTTTTTAAAGGAGAAATTTTTACTGATATTAAAACTCTGGACACGTACAATCATGATGCTAGCCTTTTTCTAGTTGAACCAAATCTCGTCGCTTTTCCAAAAGACTCGGAAGACATTCAAAAATTGGTCAAGTTTGTTGTTGAAAATAAAAAAGATAATCCTGAACTATCTGTGACGGCTAGGTCTGCAGGTACCTGTATGTCTGGAGGTTCTTTGAACGATTCTATTATTTTGGATGTTACCAAACATATTTCCGGAGTTCTGTCTTTTCAAGGTGATGAAGTGACAGTGTTACCCGGTACTTTTTATCGTGATTTTGAAGTAGAAACCCTTAAAAAGGGCCTTATTTTACCGTCTTATCCAGCATCAAAAAATCTTTGTGCTATTGGCGGAATAGTTTCTAATAATTCTGGTGGTGAAAAAACATTAGCCTATGGTAAGACGGAAAAATACGTAGAGCAGTTGAAAGTTGTTTTTTCGGATGGAAATGAATATGTGGTAAAACCTTTGAATAAAGAAGAACTTGATGCAAAAATAAATCAAGGTGATTTTGAAGGGAGTATTTACAAAGAAATATTTGAACTTGTGAGTCAAAATCGTGAGCTTTTGAAAAATGCCAAACCAAATGTTTCTAAAAATTCCGCCGGATATTATCTTTGGAATGTCTGGGATGGAGTAACCTTTGACCTTAATAAATTAATTGTCGGTTCGCAGGGAACGTTGGGGATTGTAACTGAGGTAAAATTCAAATTAGTGCCGGTCAAAAAGAAATCTAAGCTCTTTGTGATTTTTTTGCGCAATCTGGATCATTTGAGTGATATTGTAAACGAGATTTTACCTTTCAAGCCGGAAAGTTTGGAATCTTATGATGACAACACAATGAAGCTTGCTATAAAATTTTTACCGTCAATGCTGAAGGTGATGAAAACCAAAAATTTTTTCAAACTTATTTTTGGTTTTTTCCCGGAAGTTTGGATGATGCTTACTGGAGGTGTTCCAAAACTTATTCTCTTGGTGGAATTTTCCGGTGATGATGGTTCTGAAATAGATGGGAAAATGATTGAGTTACAAAAAAAGATAGCTCATTTTAAATTTAAAACTAGGATATCAAAAACAGAAGGGGAATCAGAAAAATATTGGACGATACGACGAGAAAGTTTTAATTTGTTGCGTCAGCATGTAAAAGGGCGTCGTACAGCGCCATTTGTGGATGATATTATTGTTCGTCCGGAATTTCTGCCTGAATTTTTGCCTAAAATGAGAAAGATTTTGGATGATTACAAATTGCTCTATACAATTGCTGGTCATGCTGGAGATGGTAATTTCCATATTATTCCACTTATGGATATGAGAAAACAAAAAAATGTTGATGTTATTACAGAGATATCAGATAAAGTATATGATCTGGTTTTGTCCTACAAGGGTTCTATCACAGCAGAACACAACGACGGTATCATTCGTACTCCATATTTACTGAAAATGTTTGGACCGGAAGTTTGTGCCTTATTCAAACGAACTAAGGATATTTTTGATCCTCAGAATATCTTTAATCCGGGTAAAAAAGTGGGTGGTACCAAGGAATATATGTATACTCATCTTGCGAAGAAATAGAGAATAGAACATAGATAATAGGGGGTAAATGGCCTATAATATGGCTTATTTTGACTTCCAAAAAATCATTGACTTAATTATATAGTTATGGTAGACTTAACGCGGACTGAAATAGTGGTATTGAGAGATGTTCTCTCAATACGCTGTTTGACACAAGTCTGCAAAACGCAGACAGAAAGGAAAAACGATGAGTACTATCATCGGCGCAGACGCGGCCAAATTGGCTGGTTTGCAAATCGACACCCTTCAAAAGGTGCGAAGCGGTCAGATCACTCTCGGTCAGTGGGAGCGGTTCAACAATCTCTCCGCGGACGATCGGGAAGCACGATTCGGTGACAGAAAGAAGCCGGAGCAGACAGCTCCCGCCCAGCCGACCGAGAAATTCGGCATCCTCGCAGATCTTGGCATCATCACGGTGCCCGCAGACTACGATCATGCGACTGCACTTGCTGCGCTTCGTAAGGAGGACCGCGACAAGTTCTACGGCTACAACGAAGCGAGCGACGACCAGAACTTTTCGAACCCGAGTCACATCCTGAAACCAGGCGACAAGTTTCGAGTCCATGTCTGCAACCAGATCGTCCCAGGCACAACCACATCGGAGGAGCGTATGGCGTTCTTGGCAACCCACAGAGGTGTTTATGTCGGTGCCCAGGGTTTGTCCATCGTCTTCAAAGAGAAGCGCGACCTGTTGCCTAAAGGCAAATGGCATGCCTCCTTCGATGAGGTGGACAGACCTCCAGTCGTCGACGGTTACCCCTGGGTGCCGTACGTGTGCGCTGACTCGGATGGTGACTTCCGCTGGGGCCTCGGCTGCTTCGAGGGCGTCTGGTACGGCAGCGACACCTTCCTTCTCTTCCGCGATGATTTGTCCTTGGGTGCTTAGACACTCAGATCATTTTTGGATCTTAGACCCTTTGAGCCCCGGCTTTACCGCTGGGGTTTTTTTATATAAACAATGTATAATAATATTTGGAATAAGATAGAGCGTGCGGCTACGGTTTCATGACGTCGTATTCTCGTAAAAGAATTAGACAGCGGCCTGTCGGCCATGCGCTTGCGGGCGAGAGCTATCTTTTATGAAAAAATCAAATAAGTCGGTGCGATATGCTGGCGAGTAAACAAAGGCTCGAAATAAAATTCAAAGAGGGGCCGGTGCTCTTCTTGGTGGCATAGATGGCGTGTCGTACACTGCTAGGGGAAGTACGTCGACGGTTACCACAGGGTGCCGAACGTGAACGCTAACTCGAATGGTGACTTCAACTGGGACCTCGGCAACTTCGAGAACGTCTGGAACGACAACAACACCTTTCTTCTCTTCCGCAACTTATTTACGATTTCTACAACGCCACTTATTTTCGAGTGGTGTTGTTAGTTTTTGGTTTTATCTGCAATGTTTTTCTTCCAGCCACCAAGCATGCGCCCTACTTCGTCCAGCAGTAGTATAAGAGTTCCATAACTTTTGTGGTCAATAATTCTGTGTTCCCAGCCTATTTGTAGAAAGAATTTGAGGAGATCGGATTTTGCAATTGCTTGAGATACGATAGATAGCTTCTCAAATTTATCATAGGCAAAACAACCTCTGAATATGAGCTCCAAAAGGGATAGGAAAATAGTGTCAATCTGGGCACCAAGCGTGTAGCGATCAATTCTCTTTAGATTTACAATAGAACTGTGCCACAATTGGTATGTTTCTTTTGCACGAACAAGCACGAGCGGAATCTGCGGGGGGGGGGCTTACTGGTAGATTTTGATCAATATGCTGGCTCATACATACAATTCTATCATCAGAATCGAAAATTTACTCCTGACATGGGAGAAATTTCTGCGTCGCAAAAGAAGTAAAAAAGATGTTATAAGATTTCAGGCTGAATTGACTACCAACATTGTTAGTTTGTATAGAGATTTGAAAAATAAGACGTATGTTCATGGTACCTATTCGGCATTTAATGTTTCTGATCCAAAACCTCGCAATATCCACAAAGCTACTGTACGCGATCGAGTTTTGCATCATTTGATCTACAAAGAACTCTATCCTCATTTCCATACTATATTTATTTATGATTCGTATTCATGTCGCAGGAAAAAAGGAACTCATCGAGCGCTAGATCGTTTTAGAGATTTTGCCCGAAAAGTTTCCCAAAATCATACGCAGAAATGCTTCGTAATAAAATGTGACATTAAGAAATTTTTTGCAAATATTGACCATGGTGTGTTGGTGAAAATTCTTGAGCGGCATATTGCCGACCCAGATATACGCTGGCTTATCAACCAAGTCATTTTAAGCTTTCATACCACTGCGCCTGGGGTCGGGTTGCCGTTAGGTAACCTTACTTCTCAGCTTTTAGTAAATGTATACATGCATGAGTTTGATATGCATGTAAAACAGGAACTAAGGGTTAAATATTATATTCGTTACGCAGATGATTTTGTCATCTTGTCCCGCGATCAAAAGTATCTTCAGGATATTTTACCTAAGCTTCAGACTTTCTTAAAAGAAAAATTAGGTCTTACGCTACATGAAAACAAGGTATACATAAAGACATATGCTTCAGGTGTTGATTTTCTCGACTGGGTTCACTTTCCATACCATCGACAAATAAGAACCACCACAAAGAGAAAAATAGTTAGAATGATGAAGTGGTATCCAAAACGAGAGACAATTAGTTCGTATCGAGGACTTCTGGGGCATGGAGATACACACACTCTACAAAGACACCTAAACATTACATCTTATACATAACCTAATTTGCTTTTTTGGCTATTCTGTATATAATATGCAGTCTATGGTTACATTGAATATAGAAACACGAACAATCCCTTCAAATCTCGAGGCTATTCGCTCAAAAGGTCTTTTACCGGCTGTTTTTTATGGTAAAAAAGAAAAATCTACCCCAATTACACTGGCTTATAAGGATTTTATGAAGGCGTGGAAAGAGGCCGGTGAGTCTTCTGTTATTACCCTAAAAACCAAAGAGGGTGATTTGGAAGCGCTTATTCATGCTGTTGATCTTGATCCTGTTACAGATGCGCCACGTCATGCAGATTTTTATGTTTTTGAAAAAGGTCAGAAAATAGAGGTCAGTGTGCCGATAGAATTTTTTGGTGTTTCTCCAGCAGTAAAAGAAATGGGAGCAATACTTATTAAAGCACTTCACGAAATTAATATTGAAGCAATGCCGAAAGATCTACCGCATGAGATTAAGGTTGATATTTCATCTCTTGTAGATTTGGATAGTCAGATTTTAGCGAAAGATGTTGTGCTACCTTCTGGTGTGACTCTTATAGAAAAACCTGAAGAAGTGGTAGCTTCTGTTGATGAAGCCAGAGAAGAAGTTGAAGAAGTTGTGGAAGCGCCAGATCTATCTCAGATTGAAGTTGAAAAGAAGGGTAAGAAAGAAGAAGAAGGTGGGGAAGAGGCTTCAGCTGGAGCTCCTGATGCAAAGAAAGAGGAAAAGAACGAAGAAAAAGGTGGAAAGAAATAATCAAGGCGCAACTCTTTGCTGCTCAGCTGTAACTTTTTATAAAGTTTCTTTTTATGTGTACATATCTAAAATATAAAATTATAGGAGTATTGTTTGTCGGATTAATTTCTATCGTATATATTTCGGTACCTCCAACTCAGGTTTTTGCACAAAGCTCTGACGCTGTAGCCAAAAGAGAAGCTCAGCTTCGTTCTGATCTTGCAGATATAGAGAAAGATATTGCTGGTTGGCAAAAAATTCTTGATAACACAAAAGCTGATACGGCGAGTTTACAAAATGACGTCTCTGCACTTAGTGCAAAAATCGCAAAAGCAAAACTTTCTATTAAAGCGAAAAATATTGAGATTGAGCAATTGAGTCATGACATAAATCTAAGGTCACTAAAAATTGCCGATCTAGAGAGGCAAATTGAAAAAGGGCACGAATCTCTCGGTCAACTTCTTCGGAAAACGGCTGAAATAGATACATATTCTTTAATCGAAACAGTTCTATCCAATCAAAATTTATCAGATTTTTTTTCTGATATAGATTCTTTTGATTCTATAAAAAAATCTCTCAAAGATTTATTTGTTCTAATACGAGAAGTTGAGGCTAAAACTAAAACAGAAAAAGAGCTTTTGGCTCAAAAAAAAGATAAAGCTTCAGATACAAAAGCTAGTATTGAATCCGTACAGAGACAAGTGCAAAAAAATGAAGCAGAAAAGAAATCTCTACTCAATGTAAGTAAGACAAGAGAAAAATCTTACGAAGAAGTTTTGAAAGATAGACAGGATAAAGCTGCTACGATCAGGTCTGCACTGTTTGCTCTTCGTGATAGCGCCTCCATTCCTTTTGGTACTGCACTTAACTATGCACTTGCTGTTGAGAAAAAAACAGGTGTTCGAGCCGCTTTTATATTGGCAATTGTTACTCAAGAGTCAAATCTCGGAGAAAACCAAGGGTCATGTCTTCTTTCCAATATAGATACTGGTAATGGGGTGGGTAAAAACACAGGTACTCCGTTCGAGCAGATTATGAAAGCCCCTCGTGACACTGTGCCGTTTAAAAATATTACAGAAAGGTTGGGTCGTGACTGGAAGATGAGTCCAGTTTCTTGTCCTCCGGGTTATAAATATTATTCAGGGAGGGGTTTTGGTGGTGGAATGGGTCCATCGCAGTTTATCCCTTCAACGTGGGAACTTTTCAAAAAACGTATTGGAAGTGAGTTGGGAATAAGTGCTGATAGGGCTGATCCGTGGAATCCACAGCATGCTTTTGCTGCTACAGGAATATATATGAGTGATTTGGGTGCTAGTGGTGGAAGCTATACTGCTGAGCGTAATGCCGCTTGTCGATATTATTCAGGTGCAGCTTGTAAACCAGGGAGGATACCTGCAAATACCCCATACGGCGATTCTGTTATGAGGATTACTCAAAGTATTCAAGAAAACATGATTGATCCATTGAGGGATTTATAAGTCAAAAAGTCGAAAGTCTATAAGGCCTAGTCGTTTGCAAAAAAGGGGGGCATTTGGTATAGTTTCCGTCATGAAAAAAGACACACATCCAACATATTTCCCAAAAGCCACAATACAATGCGCCTGTGGTAATAGCTTTGAAATTGGTGGAACTAAAGAAAAGATTGAGGTAGAAATTTGTAGTGCCTGCCATCCATTTTACACTGGTAACGAAAAGGTTCTGGATACTGCTGGAAGAGTTGAAAAATTCAAAACGAGGAGATCTGTGGCCGCTGCCTCTAAGGCGAAAAAAGCATCTAAATAAGCTTTGCTCAACCGAGCACCAGACTACGGTGCTCGGTTTTGTTTCAGTTGGAAAATGCAGTGATATAATTAATCAAGATGACTAAAATCGATTTAGAAAAGTACAAAAATAACCCAAAGACCAGCTATTTTGCGGAGGTGTATACGAAGTTGGAAAAAGATGAAGCTGAGGTGTTGAAAATGGCAGAAACAGACAATGCATATAAAGAACTTGCGCAAGAAGAACTCACTGATTTTAAAATGCAAAAAGAAGCGTTACTCAAGCAAATGGAAGAGATTATTTTATCTGAAGAAAAAGAAGAAGAATTTCCAAATGAAATAATTTTAGAAGTACGAGCGGGGGCAGGAGGGGACGAGGCCTCTCTTTTTGCCGAACAGTTAGCTAGTATGTATGAAAAATATGCAGAAAAAAAGAATTGGAATTTTAAAAGGTTAAATGAGTCAATGAGTGCTTTGGGTGGTTATAAAGAAGCAACTTTTGAAATCAAGGGATTGGATGTGTATAAAGATCTTCGTTTTGAAACTGGGGTGCATCGTGTCCAACGTGTACCAGCAACAGAAAAAATGGGAAGGGTCCACACCTCCACGGCTTCAGTTGCCATTTTGCCGATTAGGAAGAAGTCCAAGATTGAAATTAATCCAGCTGACATAGAGATGGAATTTTCACGATCTGGTGGTGCTGGTGGACAAAACGTCAACAAAGTGGAAACTGCGGTACGTCTTATTCATAAACCTACGGGTATAGATGTTCGATGTACATCAGAGCGAAGTCAGTTGAAAAACCGCGAAAAAGCTATGAGTGTTCTTATTTCAAAACTTGAGGTAGCTAAGGAGGAAGAAGATGCAAAGAAGTATTCTGCAAATCGAAAAGGACAGATTGGAACAGCTGACCGTTCTGAAAAGATTAGAACATATAACATTTTACAGGATCGTATTACTGACCACAGAATAAAGGAATCTTGGCATAATATAGAAAGTATTATGGCTGGAAACATAGGTCAAATTATAGAAAGTCTGAAAAACAGAGAAACAGTAGAGATTTCTGAATGAGTTGCATTACGGAGTGTTATTTGGTAAACTCTTTTCTTACAGATTGATAAAAGGAGTATACAAAATACTTCTCAAAAATGACGGTTTTTATTGATAATTTAATCAAAATCAAGAATGGAAGCACAGAAAAATATAAATAGTGAAAAAGAAATTGAGAGTCTTTTCAAAGCAGGGGCGCATTTTGCTTATACGAAATCTCGCCGACACTCATCTGCCAAGCCTTTTATTTTTGGTGTTAAAAATAAAATAGAAATTTTTGATTTGGAAAAAACTAACCTCTCTCTTGCTGCTGCAAAAGCTTTTGTAAAAAGTATCGCAGAGGCAGATGGGGTTATCCTTTTTGTGGGTAGTAAAAATGAATCTCGGGATGCAGTAAAAAATGGTGCACTTTCTATAGATATGCCATATGTTGCAGGAAGATGGATTGGCGGTACTCTTACTAACTTTCCTCAAATAAGAAAGCGTGTGATGAAGCTAGAAGATCTTACCTCAAAAAAAGAAAAAGGTGAGCTTGCTAAATATACAAAAAAGGAACGTCTTATGATTGACCGTGATATTGAAAAACTAGATCGCTTTTTCTCAGGGATTGTTTCAATGAAGGAAATACCAAAAGCTATTTTTATGATTGATTCAAAAAAGGAAGGTATAGCTTTGGCAGAAGCGATGACTTTAGGTGTTCCTGTCGTGGCTCTTTGTGGATCAGACAACAATCTCAAGAATGTTGATTATCCGATTCCTGGCAATGATTCATCTATATCAAGTATTAAATTTTTTGTCCAAGAAATTGTGAATTCTTACAAAGAAGGCAAGGTCGCAAAACCAAAGGCGTAAATTTTGTTGACTAGTTTCAGGTTTAATAGATTAGATCTTTATCAATATGATCACCACAGAACAAATAAAAGAATTAAGAGACAAGACAGGTATCTCGATTATGCAGTGTAAAAAAGCTCTAGAAGAAGCTCTTGGTGATGGAGATAAGGCATTTATAATATTGCAGAAAAATAGCAAAGGAACTGCTCTAAAAAAGGCGAGCAGAACTTTAGGGGCCGGAGTTGTTCAGGCATATATTCATGCTACTGGTACTGTGGGAGCAATGGTGGAATTGTCTTGCGAAACTGATTTTGTGGCAAAAAATGAAGATTTTAAAGCTTTGGCATATGATATTGCTATGCATATTGCTGCTACTGCTCCAGAGTTTTTGAAGAAAGAAGATATCCCAACTGACGCAAAAGAAAAAGCTAGTGAAATATTTGTCAAAGAAGTGGAAGGTAAACCAGAAGATCTAAAGGAAAAAATTTTAGAAGGCAAATTGTCCGCGTATTTTGCAGAAAGAATTCTTCTTGAGCAACCATTTATAAAAGATGCTACGATAAAAATAAGTGATATGCTTGAAAGGGCCGTGCAAAAATTTGGAGAAAAGACAGAGATAACTCAATTTGCTCGATTCTCCATATCAAAATAGTTAGTGTTTTTTTAATTTGAATATGGCAACTATTATCTTAATAATATCATTTGCGATAATAGCGTTTATGCTCTGGTATAAACTTTGGGAACAGAAACAAAATAGTGTTTTCAAGTTGTCAGCAAAAATTTCTGAAGCAGATCATTTTGTTTTAGATAAGGCACATATTTTGAAAAGTTGGATTATCGTCCAAAAGGATAAACTTGTTCACTTTATAACAAATCATGTTCCTCATCATTCACAAAAAATTTCTGCAAAAGTAAAAGAGGTTGTAGATAAAAAATTTATTGAAGTAAAAGATGTCGTTCGTGGTAAATATGCCCCAAAAGTGAAGGGTGAGGTATCGGCATTTCTCCAAAAATTGTCCAGTAAATCAGATGATGAACATGAACAGGGAGAACCTGACGAGCATGATGACGAAGAGATTAGTAGTCTATAAGATTGGCTTTTTTTCCATTTGTGCTAGTATTTTTGAGTCCAGTTTTGTTTGTAGTTTTCGCCACCCTAGCTGTCTTGGTAGAAATCAAAGCTAAGGTTTGTTTATTGAAAAAGTTAATGTAATGTTAAAGTTTCGCCACCCTAGCTGTCTTGGTAGAAATCAAAGCTAA
>JABMOB010000001.1 GCA_013204345.1 Parcubacteria group bacterium
ACGAATATCAGGACACCAACACAGTCCAATACACAATCGCCAAACTTATCGGCGATAAATATAAAAACATTTGTGTAGTTGGTGACACAGACCAAAATATTTACAGCTGGAGAGGTGCCGAGATAAAAAACATTCTCAGTTTTGAGAAAAATTATCCTGATGCAAAAATAATTTTACTTGAAGAAAATTATCGCTCTACCCAAACGATACTCTCTGTAGCAAATAATGCGATAAAGAAAAACAAATACCGAATTGAAAAAAATCTTTTCACAAAAAATGAGGTTGGTGAAAAAATTGGTCTCTATTCCGGCTATGATGAAGCGACTGAGGCTGATTTTGTTTCAGGAAAATCAAAAGAACTTATCGAGTCTGGCGTACAACCTAAAGAAATTGCCGTTTTGTATAGAGCAAACTTCCAATCACGCGCACTCGAAGAATCTTTTTTGGGAAATGACGTTCCTTACCAACTTTTAGGTACAAGATTTTTTGAAAGAAAAGAAGTTAAAGATGTTTTGTCATTTATTAGAGCTTCTTTCAATCCAGATAGCAGTATAGATATCGGAAGAATAATAAATGTTCCACCAAGAGGAATAGGAAAAATAACTTTACAAAAAATTTTGGATGGTAAAAAAGAAGAACTATCACCAAAAGTAAAAGAAAAGGTAGAAAGCTTCGAAACCATTTTAAGTAGAATCGCAGAGAAAGCTCGAACGAGTATTCCGTCTGAAACAGTAAAATTTGTTATCAAAATTTCAGGGTTAGAACAGCTATTAAAAAGCGGGTCTGAGGAGGATTTGGAAAGATTAGAAAACGTCATGGAACTCGTTACCTTAGCCACAAAATACGACCAATTTACCCCTGAAGAGGGTATCGAAAAGCTTCTTACGGATGCGGCGCTTGCAAGCGATCAGGACTCGCTTATTTCTTCTAAAGAAGGTGTAAAACTTATGACCGTTCATGCTGCCAAAGGACTTGAGTTTGACTACTGTTTTATCACAGGTCTCGAAGAAAATCTTTTTCCACACAAAAAAATGAATGAGAGTGAAATAGATAGTGAAGAAGGGGAGGAGGAGAGAAGACTTTTTTATGTGGCAATTACTCGTGCAAGAAAAAAAATATATCTCACAAACGCACAGATACGAACAATTTTTGGATCAAAACAAATAAACATCCCCTCAGAATTCTTGTATGATATTGATGAAACTCTTACCGAGCAAGAAGAGTTTGTCGGAGTTAGACGTTCTGGAAAAATTTTATATAAAATAGATTTTTAGAATAGTAATTAGTAGATAGTATCTAGTAGATAGAAAAATACAATGAGAGCAAAAAAATCACTCGGTCAAAATTTTTTGAAGGCAAAAAAAGCTTTGAATGATATTGCGCATGTCGCAGAACTAAACAAAAAAGATCTTGTTCTTGAGGTGGGCCCTGGCAAAGGTGCGCTCACCGAAATACTTTTAGAAAAAGCTGGACGAGTAATCACTGTAGAAAAAGATGAAGTTCTTGTAAAATTTTTGGAAGAAAAATTCGCAAAAGAAATATCGGAAGAAAAATTAAAATTAATCACCGGCGACATATTAAACTTCAATCTATCCAACTTTACGGACTTTATGGACTTTAAACTTTCGACTGGCAACTTTAAAGTTGCCGCCAACATTCCTTATTACATTACAGGACAATTTCTCAGGAAATTTCTCTCAGGAAAATGTCAACCATCTCTTATGGTTCTTATGCTTCAAAAAGAAGTTGCAAAAAGAATTGTGGCGCAGGACAACAAAGAAAGTATTCTTTCTTTGAGTGTAAAGGTGTACGGGACGCCAAAATATGTAGACACTGTGGAAGCGAGATATTTTTCACCGGCACCAAAAGTAGATTCGGCGATTTTACTTATCTCTCAAATTTCAAAAGATTTTTTCAAAGATATCAGTGAAGAAAAGTTTTTTGAGGTTATGAAAGCTGGCTTTGCCCACAAGAGGAAACAACTGTCTGGTAATTTGAAAAGTCACTTCAAAAACAAAAATGTAGAAATTATTTTGGAAAAATTTGGTATAGACAAAAAAACTCGCGCTGAAGATATTTCCTTAAAAAACTGGGCACAAATTGCCAATGAAATTGATCAATAAACGGCTCAGATAAACATTATAAAGAAGTTCCCACGATTGGAGAAAATGCACCAGACGGTGAGCCGTAATAGTTACAATGATGGCCAAACCACATCCAACACCCTCCACCTGGGGTATATAGACCAACTGTCCACACACCGGCGCGAGGAAGTTGATAGTATTCATACTGAGGAGTCCAGTTGTATGTAAGCTGTATAGTTCCGTTGAGTGGTTGTTGGATTGTAAGTAAAAAATTACCACTACAAGTGCAGTAGATAGAACTAACGATAAAACCCCCAAATTGCAAACCTCCCTGAGCCAATACTATTGGAGAAAAAATACCAGTAACAAAAAATATAAAAATTATTAGAAATAGAAAATATTTTCTTTTGGCGAGATATTTAGTCATTTGTTCTTTAAAATAAATTATACCATCTATTCAAAAACTAAAGTAAAGATAGCGGCTTTCTCTGAGATTCCCCCATCATTGATCACAATAAAGCTTATCGGCCAAGAAAAAACTTTTTCAGGTTTCTCTTCTACATTCTGCATACTTTCAGGGAATGGTAGAACTTTTATTTTTATTGTTTTACCATCAGCTGATGGTAGGTTTTTCAAAACCTCATAACTAGACCTGATCTCATTTCCAGTACTTGTAAAATTGTTTCCAGTGATTGTTATTTCTGTCCCATAGATTCCAGAAGAAGGTGACGCCGATTGGACAACCGGACGTTTGCTGTTGATATCAACTACAACAACAAGAGTTGCGTGTTTAGAAATAAGTTTATTGTTGCCGACATACACGTCATATCTGCCGAGTGGAAGTTCTTGGGGAAGTTTGAATGTAAGTGTTTGTGTGTCGGGAGAGTCAATATGCGAGAGGGAATAATTATCTCCAAAATAAATAATATTATCTTTTGAAATAAACCCTACTCCGGTAATCGTTATATTATTTTTGTGAAAAATTTCATACTGTGACGGAAAATAGGGGATAATGGAATCGGATTGTGTTAAATCTTTCGTTTGATTAGAAACCGCAGAAAAATCACCAGAGGGTACTGTCTGTGAAATATTCCCTATGACATTTGAAATTGTTGCGCTTGTCGACAGATTACTAGGTAATAAATCGGAGGAAATCTGATTCAATTTTTGCCGAGTTGAAACCCCCACAAAACCTGTGCCATATATAAGATTGTATGGAAAAAGGACTTCTTTGCGATAAAGTTCCTGAAAACGAATTACTGCACTTTTTGTGAGTGACCCAAAATAATCTGTTTCATTTCCTAGGGAACCAACACCAGTTTCTGCAACTTGCGTACTTTTGTTTGTGTTTAACAGTCGTTGAAGTAACAAAACATCTGGACCAGAATCGCCGAGTTTCAGATTTCTTGAAAATTGCTCAGCCGAAACAGTAGAAACAGTAGAAATACCTAAAAAACAAAAAACTGTAACAAAAAAAGTGGCGAGAAACACTTTTTTGACAGAGATAGATGACATAGCCATATTTTAACACAAAAGAAAAGCTACACTATCCCCAAGTTTCGCTAATATTATGACCAATTATCTGTTATAATATACTTGATTCATATATTGAGGTCCTGTTTTGGGCCTATAAAAACATTGACACCTCCAAGTAAAAAAATTATTCCTATTATTATCGCCTGTCTTATATCTTTAGGCGCAATATTTCTTGTTGTTTATCAGAAAAACAGAAGCGAATCTTATGTGACGCCTAAAAACATTGACGTTGTAGACCAAAATCTAAAAACAAGCGCCAGTTTCGATATCGACCAAAGCGGATTAAAAAAATGGGAAGATTTATTACAAAAAACTACAGCGAATAATAGCGGAAATACTACAAATACCACAATTCAAACCCCAACAGACAAAGTCGCTCAAGATTTTATGGTTAAATTACTAACTTTGGGACAAGCAGGCACCACGATAACTCCGGAAATTGAGAATAGTATTGTGCAAGAGAGTTTGGCTAAAGCCATAGCGACATTTAACCCCCAAAAATACACCTCCGCAGACCTAAAAATATCAAATACTGAAAATACAACTGCAATCAAAAAATATGGTAATGATACCGGTGCTGTTTTTGTGAACAATGCCTTACCAAATACAGAAAATGAAATGGTTATCGTCGGACGTGCACTAAACACAGAAGATCCAAAGTTATTGGCAAAACTTGACCCTATTTTACTAAATTATCATAAAATACTTAATGAACTTTTAGCTGTGAGTGTGCCAAAAAGTGCAGAGAACCAACATTTAGATTTAGTAAACTCCTTATCTTTGATGATTGAGACTGTCGAGGCAATGAAAACAACGTTTACCGACCCGATTACAGGCCTGACCGCTCTCAAAAATTATCCTGAAAACCTACAAAACTTCGGCGATACTGTATCAAACTTGAAAACTTATTTTCTAGAAAAAGGAGTTGTTTTTAGTGACACAGAAAGTGGCGCTTTGTTTAAAAATAAAATATAATTATATATAATATATGACTCATTTTTTTGATAAAAATAAAAAAGTAATTAGTTTTATTTTAATCCTATTTTTTGTTGTCTCTAGCACAATTTTTTTAAACCCAAAACAAGCTGAGGCTATAGTGCCGGGACCAGCAACTTGTACAGGTTTTTTTGGTGGTGCTGTAGCAACCGAAGGGTCAAAAGCATCTGTTGGAGTATCCAACGTACCTGTCCGTGATTTGGCGTCGTTTCTGGACCAAATACAAGATACTGCCACAAGTCTAGCGACCCTGCAAAAGGAGTGCATTTGGGATAATATCGCGGTTATCCTTTCTAAAACACTCATAAAACAACTTACTTCAAGTGTTGTAAATTGGGTAAACAGTGGGTTTAACGGTAGCCCAAGCTTTATCCAAAATCCTGAACAACTTCTACGAGATATAGGAGATGAAGTTGCAGGAGGACTTATAGAGGATATTGCTCCAATTTTGTGTGAACCGTTTAGTCTGGACATCCAACTAGCTTTAAGGGCAAACTACTCATCTTCTGTGTCTAACAAAGTTAGTTGTACTCTTACAGATGTAATAGGTAATACGGAAGATTTTTTGAATGGTAATTTTAGTGCAGGAGGAGGGTGGGATAAATGGCTTGAGGTGACACAAAATCCACAAAATAATTTCTACGGGTCTTTCATTGAAGCAAATAATGTTGTAGAAAGTGGAGCATCTTCATTAGTCAACGCTCAACAAATCGATTTGGACAGAGGTAATGGTTTTCTTTCTATAACAGATGACCTTGGAAATATTCTAACCCCCGGAGTCATTATTCAAGACCAACTACAACAAGCTTTGGGAACCGACCTACGACAACTCGAACTTTCTCGTTCAATAAACGATATTGTGGGAGCTTTGGTGGGACAATTAGTATCACAACTCACAACATCAGGCGGTGTAGCTGGAATACAACCGACAAATAGACCAGAAACTGCAAGCACGGCAGGTTTTACTTACAACCAAGCAGATGCTGAAAGCCAAAATATACAACCAACAGATGAAGTAATTGACGGTTCTATTGGTGATGCTGGATACCAAAGCTTTTCTGGAGATAATCTAGCCCTCAACGCTCCTAGCACAAACCTTGAAATGTCTGGGTATTACAATGCGAATGTAAGGATAGGTGTTACTGTAGATGGAAGCACAAATGGAAATTGGTCTAGTAGCGGAAGTAATGTCGCGATAACAAACCGCCAAAACAATCCTTGGTGGCAAATTGATTTAGGAACAGATAACTTACCTTTAAAAAATATAAAAATACACAGACGCACCAATGGTAGCAGCCCAGCAGATAATGCTACTGGAAATTTTAGGGTCTTTGTATCAGATCAACCTTTTATCTCAAACTTTAATCCACTATTTCCCCCCTCAAATGTATGGGCTAGTCCAATAACAATTTCTCCCGACGCTTCTGTTTTGATAGACCTCTGGAAAACTGGACGATATGTGAGAATACAGAGAGTTGAAGGGACCGCAAAATACCTACAATTATCAGAGGTTGTGATTCTAAGAAATAGAGCCCCAATAATCACACTTGAGGGCGAAAGTACTGTAATAATCTCTCAAAATGGAACGTTCACAGAGTCTGGTTTTACAGCAACTGACCCTGACCCAAAAACACCAGGGAATAATGATCTTACTTCCCAAGTGATAATCGATGGTAATGTAAACACAAGTGTCGTCGGAACATACAATATTAAATATGATGTAACTGATGAGAGTGGAGCAGAAGCTGATACGGTAACTAGAACTGTGCGTGTAATTGAAACACTTCCAACACAATAAAAATGAAAAAGTTTCGTATTTTAATAATAATTTTATTGGTGATAATAACAGTCGCACAGCCTTTCGCTTATGTAAAAACAGCAGAAGCTGCATCAAGTGGTATGTCTTGGTGGCAGATGTTTACACAAAACTATCAAGAAGAAAGGGCTGACCAAGCTGCTATAAACGCTAATACTTGCTTCAATCCATTAAGGGGTATATTCAATATATCAGTATGTACAAGACAAGCAGCCGGCATCATCGCTGAAATGATCCTGAGACTGATGTCCTTACTTCTTTATCTCGCGGGAATGATTTTAAATAAAAGTGTAGAGTGGACAATTTTAGCAATGAAGGTACCGACGAGTGTAGATGCTGTATGGAAAACTTTCCGAGATTTGGCAAATATGTTCTTCATTTTTATTTTGATGTACGTAGCAATAATGACAATACTCAGAAAAAGCGGCACGGACACAAAAAAACTTCTTACTTATCTGATAGTCGTGGCTGCTCTTTTAAACTTCAGTTTATTTTTCACAAAAGCAGTGATTGATGTTTCAAATACGATAACTATTACGTTCTATAACAAAATGGTTCCTCCTGGAAGTGCAGCTAGTATTACCGGTATATCTGGTGCTTTTGTGGAAAAATTAGGTTTAACTAGTATATATGAACCTCAAGCAGAAAATGCAGTGGATGCGGCCAACAGCGGAGCGTCAACTTGGGGTAGTTTCACAGACGCATCATGGAGTGTAATTTTTGTAACTGGTATTTTCGGCTCTATTTTTATCTTAGTTGCCTCTTTTGTATTTGCAGCTACGGCCGTCCTTTTTATAATACGATATATAATTTTAATTATCTTACTAATGCTCTCTCCGCTTGCTTTTATGACCATGGCATTACCTCAGGACGATTACTCAAAGCGCTGGTGGGACCAATTATGGAAACAGGCAATTTTTGCGCCAGTCTGCATGATGCTTTTGTACGCAGTGCTTCAGTTTCTCGGGGATCCAAGTATTGGGTTGGCTGGGGGTGATCTTAAAACAGCCTTATCTGGAGGAGCGATAGACGGAATGTTCAACTTTGTAATAATCATCGGCTTTATGATCGCTGTACTTCTTTTGGCACAAGAGGTCGGTGCAAAGGGTGCGGGAAAAGCATTGAGTATGGGTAAATCTGCACGTAAATGGGGGCAGGGTGTTGTTGGAAGAAATACCGCCGGAAGAGTCGCAAGTTTTGCTGATAAAAAATTGGAGAATACAGCTTTTGGACAATCAAGGTTTGGTAGTAGGTTGAGAGATGTTACGACGGGCGGAGTAGCTGGAATGAAATTTGGCAGCAAAGAATCAATGAAAGACGTTGATAAGAAAAATAAAAAAATTGATGAAAGTAGAGCAAAATGGGAAGAAAAGAAAATGAAAGACGGTGCTGAGAAAAACGTAAAAACAAGATTAAACGACGTAACAACACACGAAACAGCACTTAATGAACATCAAGATTATGTAAACTCACCAAAAGGACGCGCTGACAGAGTTTTTGATCCGGAGTGGGAAAACAAACAAGCAAATAAAAAACAATCATTAGAGGCGGGCCTTAAACTAGCTCAACAAGGAGAACACACGGCGTCAGAAAGCCAAATAAAAGAAGAGATGATGGGAATGAGAGAAGCTAAAATAGCCGAACTTAAGGGTGGACAGACAACAACAACAAAACAAGCAGCAGTGAGGGGGACAAAAACAGCAGGAACTATCATAGGTAGCACTGTAACAGGAATGGCCGCAGGAGGAATGGTTGCTGGACCTGTGGGCGCAATGGTTGGTGCGGGATTAGGAGCAACTGCGGGAGTGGTCACGAGGGTTACCCAAGCCGGAGGAGTCGGTAGGTTTTTCAACGCGAGACAAAGGAAAGCGACCGCAAAATTACTGGAAGAGTCTCAAAAAGGTAAGAAAATAGGGGGTGGAGATATACAAGACAAACTCAAAAAACTAATGAAGGAGGAAGGGATTGATACCGATGAAAACAAGAAAAAAGAGGGAGGGGACGAGAAAAAAGACGAAGAAAAATCAACAACATAAATTATGGATGATACAAACAAAAAATTAGAAGAGCAATTTAAACTTTTACCAGCAGAACTGCGAGAGTTTATTGTTTCGGAGGAATTAACAACTGACCTAAAAAATATCTCTAATAGATATCAATTAACTGATGAGCAAGGGTCTATACTGGAAACACAAACACTAATAATACTTCTCGGTTTAGACTACACCAACAAATACAGAGATAATCTAACAGAAAAACTTAAGGCACCGGTTAACATAATAAATTCAATAGTTAATGAAGTAAAGGAAAAAGTGTTTAGAAATGTAGCCTCACAATTGGCCGAGGTGCAGATTGGAATAGAGAAGGTTGACAAAGAAACTGCTGAAAAAGAAAATACAGGTGGCATAGAAATTGAAAACCCTGAGAAAATGTTAGAGGCCACAAACGGCGAAGCTCTGCTTGAAGACGGTAAAGAACTGGATAGAGATAAAATCCTTACCGATATAGAAACTCCTCCAACTAAACCACAACCACAAGGTACAGCTGTTGACCAGAAACTCGGTGGTATTGCGAGATCGATTGAAATTCCAAAGAAAAATTATCCGAGCGGGCGAGATCCTTACAGAGAACCGATAGAGTAGTCGAAAGTTAAAAGTCCATAAAGTTCGTAAAGTAAAACTATGCGCTTTCAAGTTCCACAATTTACAGAAGTAGAAGATAAAATAGTAGGTCCTTTAACCTTCAAGCAATTTATTTACCTTGCTGGTGGGATAGGGATATGCATTGCTTTGTATAAATTTTTACCTTTGATAATAGCAATTATTTTGATCATACCCATTGCTATACTTTCAATCGCTTTGGCTTTTTATAAAGTCAACAATAGGCCATATATTCTTATGTTGGAATCGATGTTTCAATATTACATCACTAAAAAGTTGTATATTTGGAAAAAAGAACCTAAAAAAACTTCTACAAAAGAAGAAGGTGAGGCGGTTGTTGCTTCACAAGTATATGTACCAAAATTATCCAACAGTAAATTGAAAGATCTTACTTGGAGTTTGGATATAAATGAGAACCCAAATCCAGGAACCAAAGAAACGGGAAATAAATAAGGTATAATAAAAGACATGCCCAAAAAAGCTAACGCCACACAAGATTTCGTGCCCATAAAAGAGATACGCGACGGTATCGCGGTTTTGAAAGATGATTCTCTCAGAGCTATCCTTTTGGCATCATCTTTAAACTTTTCCCTTAAATCTGACGATGAAAGAGCTGCTATTTTGATACAGTTTCAAGACTTTCTAAACTCCTTGGATTTCTCTATACAAATCTTTATGCAGTCTAGAAGGTTGGATATAAGGCCATACATAGCCCTACTAGAACAACAAGAGAAAAAACAGCTAAACGACTTGATGAAGATCCAAACCCAAGAATATATAGAATTTATAAAGGATTTTACTGAGAATACAAGCATAATGACGAAACATTTCTTCATCGTCGTTCCGTATTCACCTGCTCCTCTCCAAGGTAAAAATAAAAGCGCTTTTAGTATGTTTAAAATGGGTAAAAAAGAAGATAGGGTAGCAGCAAAAGAAATATTCGAGGAAAAAAGAACGCAACTTGACCAAAGGGTTTCTGTGGTAGAACAAGGTTTGGTACGAAGTGGTATAAGGGTCGCGCATTTAGGCACAGAAGAAATTGTTGAGTTGTTTTATAAGATATTTAATCCAGGAGATGCAGAAAAACCAATCCAACTGAACCAATAATATGAAACTTTTTAATTTTTTAAAAAAGAAAGAGAAAAAACAAGTAGAAATAAGTTCTATGCTACCAGAGCAAATCTATGAGGCTGGAGTATTGGAGTTGAAGGATGTTATCGCCCCAAGCGCTTTGAAAATAACAGCTCGTGATATAAGTTTGGGAGATAAAATTGTCAGAACATTTTTTGTTATATCTTATCCACGATTCCTAGGTGAGAGTTGGTTTTCCCCAATCATTAACTTGGATAAAGTTTTTGATATTTCTATTTTTATACATCCAATAGATACAGCAAAAGTATTACGAACCTTCCAGAAAAAAGTTGCCGAGGTACAAAGCCAGATCCACGATAGGGAAGATAAAGGTATGGTACGAGATCCAATGTTGGACACAGCATACCAAGACTTAGAAAGTCTCAGAGATAACCTCCAACAAGCACAAGAAAAACTTTTTGATGTTGGTTTATATCTTTCTATATATGGAGAGAATGAAGGGGAGTTGGACAAAATTGAATCAGAAATAAAATCCATACTTGAAGCAAAGCTTGTTTATGTCAAACCAGCCCTTTTCCAACAAGAACAGGGGTACAAAAGTGTCTTACCAATTGCGACAGATTTATTGGGGGTTAATTCAAAATTGAATTCGTCACCTCTTTCAAGTTTGTTCCCATTTATTTCTTTTGACCTCACTTCTGATAAAGGAATCCTTTACGGCATCAACCGACACAATTCTAGTTTGGTTCTTTTTGATAGATTCTCACTGGAAAACTACAACTCAATTACTTTTGCAAAATCTGGTTCCGGAAAATCTTACGCCACAAAACTTGAAATCCTCAGAACCCTTATGTTTGATGCAGAAGTTCTTGTAATAGACCCTGAGAGGGAATATGAATATATGGCTGAAGCTGTGGGAGGAAGATATTTTAAAATCTCGTTAAACTCAGAGCATCATATCAATCCATTTGACCTACCTATCCCAGGAGAAGATGAATCTGGGGCAAGTGTTTTACGCTCAAATATAGTCAACCTTATAGGTCTTTTTAGGCTTATGATGGGTGGATTGACCCCAGAAGAGGATGCGATTATTGACCGCGCTATTACCGAAACTTACGCACTAAAAGACATTACAGCTGATTCAGATTTTGCAAACGTTGAACCTCCTCTTATGTCAGACTTTGAATTAGTTCTTTCCGGAATGGAGGGGGGTGATTCTCTAGCACAAAGACTTACAAAATACACGAGAGGAACTTGGTCTGGTTTTATCAATAAACCAACAAACATAGATATCAATAAAAAATTTGTAGTCTTTTCTTTACGAGACATGGAGGATGAATTGAAACCAATCGCAATGTACATCGTCACGCACTATATTTGGAGCGCCATCAGAAAAGAGTTGAAAAAAAGACTTTTGGTTATTGATGAAGCTTGGTGGATGATGAAATCCGAAGACACCGCCTCTTTCCTCCTTTCTTTGGCTAAAAGAGGAAGAAAATACTATCTGGGACTTGCTACGATAACCCAAGATGTGGACGACTTCCTAAAATCACCCTACGGTCTACCAATCATTACAAACTCTTCTATACAAATACTATTAAAACAGTCCCCAACCTCTATGGACAAACTCCAAAAGACCTTCAACCTGACCGACGAAGAAAAATACCTTCTATTGGAGTCCAGTGTTGGGGAGGGAATATTTTTTGCCGGACTAAAACATGTGGCTATAAAAATTATTGCCTCATACACGGAAGACCAAATCATTACCTCTGACCCATCCCAACTTCTCTCTATCCAAAAAGCAAAAAGGGAACTTGAGGAATCGCAGAAATAAGAAAAATTAACTATGGTAAACAATAATTCCAATCAGGACATCCTAGAATCACAGGGTGGCACACCAACGCCAGAAAAAAAAGCCCAAGATAGGGCGTCTGCAGTTGGGGCGGATACAGGTTCGGTGGGATCTCCACAAAAAAAAGAAGATGCCGTTGAACAAATGAAAGAAAAAACAGGAAACAAAGAAAAAAACAACAAAAGTGGGGGTGATAAAAAAACACCAAACCAGTCAAAAAACCAAAACGAAAAGAGTCAGACTGGCGGGGGAAATGATGGAAAATCAAAAATAAGCAACACAAAAGCGGTTTTTATGATTGTGGTGGCTGTTTTATTTGATTTAGCTGGTGTAGTTTTCAACCTTCTACATTTTATCCCAGCTGTGGGTAATGTTGCTGCGATAATACTGACAGCTCTTTTGGACATACTTGCTTGGCTTACTTTTTTTGTTTGGTTCAAGATGAACGGAGTGAGTTTTGCAAACCCAAAACGAGCTTTATCTTTAAACGGTGGTTTTATTTTGAAACTTATTCCAATTTTAAACGCCCTACCTGCTTGGACACTGGCAGTTGTTTTGATTATAGGAAGTATGAAAGCAGAAGCTTTGATTGCAAAACAAGTACCTGGGGGAGACACAGCGGTAAAAGCTTTGGGAAAAACCGAGATAAAAGGTGTGTGAGTAGTGTAAACATTTATCTCATCTTTATGTTAAAATATAACAGATAAATTATGAAAAATTACATTACATACATAATTGTTGTGTTTTATGTCATATTCTCTGTTACCTCTAATGTTTATGCGCAAACGCTAGACGACTTAAACATCGGTGGAGGGGCGATAGACGGCACAATCTCCGTCTCTCTCACACCAACCAACCCACAACCCAATGAAAATGTTTCAATAAAGTTAACGAGCTACAGTACGAATTTAGACCAAGCAGAAATATCGTGGAGTGTTGATGGTGTAGAACAGAAAAAAGCTTTCGGTGAAAAAGAATTTGGTCTCGTTGCCCCTTCTGTGGGAGACTTGGTCTCCGTCCAAGCCAATATACAAACGATTGAAGGTGGTTCGGCACAAAAAACGATAAATATACAGCCAGCTGGGGTGGATTTGTTGTGGCAAGCAGAATCATACAGCCATCCTTTTTATAAAGGAAAAGTTTTGTGGCCAATTCAAGGAAATGTCAAAGTTGTCGCGATACCTCAGTTTATAACATCGGATAAAAACATTATAAGTAGTGAGAATTTAATTTATAAATGGAAAAAAAATGGTTTAGTAATCGGGGATATGTCTGGTTTTGGTAAAAACACACTTAGTCTTACTGGATCAATTATTTCTCGCCCATTAAATATCTCCGTTGAAGTAACAACTTTGAATAATGATATGGCAGCAGAAAACAGAGTGACACTCTCTTCGGGTGACACAAAACTTCTACTATATGAAGACAACCCCCGTTATGGTATTTTGTATAATAAGATAATTGGCTCTGATTTTGTACTAAAAAATCCAGAGGTATCAATCGTGGCAGAACCTTATTTCTTTGCTGGTAATACAAAAGATTTCATATCTTTTGTGTGGAGTATAAATGGAAACAAAATCACAGACAATAAAAACGTAAATATGGAGACTTTTCGACAGGAAGATGACACAAAAGGAGTGGCTCAAATTTTAATCACGGCCTCTCATACTGTAAAAACATTTGAGGGCTCACAAATAAGTACGAAACTTCATTTTGGTGAAAATAATTCAAATACAATAAATCCATTCTAAATATGATAAATTCAAAAACAAAAAAAATAGTAGTTTCATTGGGACTCTTTTTTACACTAACTTTCTCCATTACCTCTATTGCTCTGGCAGCAGAAGGGTACCAACCTTTGGTATCATTGCCTGGAGTACAAACAAAAGGTGAGGCGATAACTGCAACCGAAACTGGAGATTTGTCCTCTTATGCAAAAAATATATTTTATCTTTTGTTGGGAATCGCAGGTGTCTTGGCTGTAGTAAAAATCGTTATTGGAGGAATAGAATACATGTCTAGTGATATCATAGGTAATAAAACAGAAGGAAAAGATATTATAAATCAAGCTTTGTATGGATTAATTATAGCCTTAGCCGCATGGTTGATTTTAAACAGCATAAATCCACAATTGTTAAATTTCAATTTAGGCTCAACTCCTAATTATAATTATTACCCTCTTGGAGGTGGAAGTGGGCTTTATGTAGGGCAAACACCCCCTTCTGGTAGTGGTTATTATATTCAAATAAATGACGTTGATATGGGGACAGTTTACGCGGGACCATATCAAGACCAAAACACTTGTACTAATAGTATAAACCCAAACGCAAAGAGACCTGGTGGCCAAGTGTACAACGACAACCCTTCTACCAGAACTTGTGTATCAATTTAAAATATGCCTAAAAAAGTATTAATCTTAATAATAGCAATAACCCTACTTATAATCGGAGCTGTAATATGGTATTTCTTTTTTATGCCAGGGGCACAACCTTCACTACCCCAATCTGATAGTAACATTCTACCTTTCGGAGCAGGTCCACAAAACACCAACACACCAAACACAAACGGTGGACAGGGAGGAACAATAGGGACCAGCACAATCTCAGGTGGAGAAAATACAGTTATGTCTCCAGAGCAAATATTAAGTTTGAGACAAATTTCCAATACTCCAACAGCAGGGGCAACCACATTTGATACCAAAACCGCCACATTTATTCGTTATGTTGATAGAGCGGTCGGACATATTTATGATGTAGACACTCAAACTTGGGCAACAATAAAGATCTCAAACACAACCATACCTAAAATATACGACACATTGTGGGTAAATAATGGATCAGGTCTTATTATGAGATATCTAGACGAGACTGGTTCTATTCAGAATTTCTATACCGATATAAAAAAACCTACCAACGTAGCGACGAGCACTAACCAAACACCAACACAACTCGAGGGAGTGTTTCTTCCATCTAATATAAACGAGATGGCAACGTCTCCAAAAACAGACCGTTTTGTTTATTTTACAAACACAAACACAAACGCCACTGGTATAATTTCAAATTTGGACGGCAAAAAAAGAACTCCGATTTTTTCATCCCCATTTACTGAATGGTTGGTTTCATGGCCAAAAGAGGGAATTGTAACCCTAACAACCAAACCTTCTAGTAATGTAGTTGGGATAATGTATTTCCTAAACACAATAAACGGCAACCTGAATAAAATTATTGGTGACGTACCAGGGTTAACAACACTAACAAACAGTGATGCGTCTAAGGTTTTATACTCCGGCAACAGAAGTAATAACATCGAACTAAACATTTACACTATTGAAGACGACTCCAATAGACTAGCGGGTCTATCCACATTACCAGAAAAATGTGTGTGGAGTAAAAAAGACACAGATATTGTTTATTGTGGTGTACCAAAAGTAACACCTTCGGGTTCATATCCAGACCTATGGTATCAAGGTGTAGTATCTTTCAATGACGATCTTTGGAAAATAGACACAAAAACCGGCACAACAGAAATTATCGCTCATATCAAAGATCTTTCTGAAACAGAAATGGATGTTAGCAAACCCTTTCTTACAACAAAAGAAGATTTCTTTATTTTCATCAATAAAAAAGATTTGACCTTATGGAGTTTTGACTTGAATAGTCTGAACGTCCGCTAGTTTTCTCCTAACAACAATCTCCTGGCCGATAGTAAAGAGGTTGCTTGTAATCCAATACAAAGCAATCGCGCCTGATATGTTCCAAGAAATAAAGAAAGCGAGTAGTGGAAAAAAATACCTCATTTGCATATTCATACTTCTAGCAAAATCATCTTTGAAAGAGGGTTTATCTTTAGATTCTTTTTTAGGTAGAGTGGGAACAGAAAATTGAACCTGGAAATAAGTAGAAACGCCAGCAAAAATGGCAAGAATTAGACTTTTTTGAGAAATATCAATCAAACCAAAAAGAAGCATATCGATTGTGTGGGGGACAGCGACAAAAGAATACAATAGAGTACTGTTTACCACAGTAAGATTTGGATTTAAGAAAATTTTATATAAACCAAAAATTATAGGTAATTGTATTAGAATCAAAAAAAAGCTAGAGAACGGATTAACACCTTTTTCTTTATAAAATAACATTATTTGACGCGCTTGTTCCTGTTTGTCTGTATATTTTTCTTTGAGAAGTTTGAGCTCTGGCTCTATCTTCTTCATTTTTAGTTGTGTAACAACAGCTTTTTTAGATAATGGAAATAGAATTAATTTTACTAAGACAGTAAAAATCACAACCACTATACCAGCGTCTGCCCACGGTATTATATTTATAAGAAAAACCAGTCCATTATAAAGAGGTTGGTAGACAAGAAGGTTAAACATCAAACTATACTATCTTATTTATATACAAACTTCAAATTTACTTACTGGTCTTAATGTAAAAAACCTATTGAAGTAATCCTATTTTTTTAGATAAGGAAATTAAATCGTCTTTAAAATCAATAAAAGAAACATCTTTAGACTCTTTTTTAGCAAAAAAAACCACAAGGTAAGACGGCTCAATTTGTTTTCTAACATTTTGCACCACAGAATAACCCCTCCTTCTAATAAAATTCCTTTCTACCGCCTTGTTTGATATTTTTTTTGACACAGAAAAACCCACCCGGCTTGGTTTCTTAACAGCACTTTTCAACACCTTCGCAGAAAAAAGAGGGGAGTGGAAACTTTTACCCTCTCTTGAAACATTTCCAAAAAAAACCTTGGCAACCCTTCTTTTTTTAGGGAGCATAATGATGAAGTTTAGACGGTAACCTTCTTTCTACCCTTGGCTCGCCTTCTTTTTATTATGTTTTTACCACTAGAAGTCTTTGAACGCTTCCTGAAACCGTGACTTCTCGCTCTTTTTCTTTTTTTAGGTTGATATGTTTTAGACATAGTCATTGGAGTATATAGTATCCCTTTTATAATTTCAAGCCTCACCTATGAAGATAAATCTGAATATAAAATTAATTCTCACAGAATATCAAGCTTTTTTATACACAGAATATGCACAACTTATTAACATAAGTATGACTTTTCAACAAGTATTCTGATTCGAAATTGAGTATATAATGTAAACACTTAATGCAAAAAGTTTACTTTTTAAAAAAATAATGGATAACGACAAACTTTGGAAAAGTGTCCTAGTAGATGTTGAGTTGAATGTCTCAAAAGCTAATTTCAGCACCTGGTTTAAAGACACTTTCATATCAAAACAAGAAGATGGGGTAATATTTTTAGGCGTACCTAATGCTTTCGTCAAAGACTGGCTTACAAACAAATACCATTCTTTTATATTGAAGTCTTTAAGAAATATTTCATCTGAAATACGATCTCTAGACTACATAATTTCAAAAACAAATGAGCATCAAAAAAATGATTTTAGTGGTGGAGAAAAAAAGAGCCCCACAACAGAACTCCCACTACTAGAAGAGCACTACATAAACAAAGACGACAATTTAAACCCGCGTTATACTTTTGACTCTTTTGTAATAGGCCCCTTCAACGAGCTTGCCCACGCGGCGTCTCAGGCAATCATTAAAAAACTAGGTAGTGTATATAACCCTCTTTTTATATATGGAAACACTGGACACGGCAAAACACACCTTATACAAGCAATTGGAAACCAAGTTAAGTCAGCTTACCCAGAAAAAAAAGTGCACTATGCGACGTCAGAAAGGTTTGCAACGGATTTCATAAACTCTATTCAAACAAATAAAGTAAACAATTTTAAGGAAAAATATAGAAAATATGATGTCCTTATTATGGACGACGTCCAATTTCTATCTAATAAAGAGAGGACTCAGGAGGAATTCTTCCATCTTTTTAACAATCTTTACGACAATAACAAACAAATAATATTTTCTTCTGATAAACACCCACATTTCATACCAGGGCTACAAGAAAGGTTGAAATCAAGATTGATAGCGGGAATGATTGTCGATATACCACCCCCAGACCAAGAATCTAGGGTTGCGATTTTACGAACGAAAGCAAAAATGAACAATTTTGTTCTGTCCGAGGAGATTTTGGACTATTTAGCCTCAGCGGCCCCAAGTAATATACGAGAACTTGAGGGGGTTTTGAATACAGTCGTCTGCCAATCACAACTAAAAGAAAAAGAATTAACATTAAATGAGATCAAAAACCTCATTAAAAACAGCACTAAACCTAAAAAAACGATTTCCGCAAAAGAAGTTGTTAAAATAATTGCCGACTTTTACAACGTTGAAGAGGGGAATATTTATGACAAAATAAGAAAGAAGGAAATTATCAAACCCAGACAAATAATCATGTACATACTGAGAGAGGATTTCAATATATCTTACCCTTCTATTGGTGAGAAACTAGGAGGAAGAGATCACACCACAGTAATCCACTCATGTGAAAAGATTAAGAATGATCTCAAAATAGATAACAGTCTTGTTCAGGAGTTAAACCAGATAAGGGCGATGATAACGTAAACTGTGCCTAAGTTGTGTATAAAATGTAGAGGGGGTGTTTAATAAAATTTACTAAACAGGGGACAAACAACTAGAGTTAAAAAGAAATGAACAAAACAAAAGTCGATATCCCCAAAAAGAAAAGATTGAAAATTAAATTAGAAGCAGTAGGGACAACATAAAATGAAGTTATACACTTATCAACACCCTTAATTACAGTAATAGATTATATATTATAAATTAATACTTTATTATAATGAAAATAGAATGTGTAAAAGAAAAACTAAATAGCGCGATAATAAAAGCTGAGAAAATTACAGGAAAAAATTTATCTCTTCCAGTTCTTAGTTGTTTATATTTAGAAGCAAAAGATAATAATTTAAAAATCAAAGCGACTAATTTAGAGTTGGGTATAGAAATTGATGTTCCTGTAAAGGTTATAAACCCAGGGGTCGTAGCTATTCCGGCGGGTGTTTTGAATAATTTTGTTAGTAATCTAAACGATAAGAATATTACTCTGGAGTTGATAGAGAAAAACCTTGTTGTATCAACCCCTCAAACTTCAACTTTTATAAAATCTATTCCCCACGATGACTTTCCCACTATTCCAATGGTTTCCGGTGACGTTTCTTTGAAAATAAACCCAACCGACTTCGCAGAGGGTCTGAAATCTGTTTGGTACAGCTCAGCTGTTTCAAGTATGAAACCAGAGCTGTCTAGTATTTATATACACGGAGATGACGACATTTTTACTTTTGCTGCGACAGATTCATTCCGCTTGGCTGAAAAAAAGGTAAAAATAAAAAATGGCCGCGATTTTGGTAATACTCTAATTCCTTTCAAAAACGTTGGGGAAATTATAAGGATTTTGGATGAAATGAAGGGTGAGGTTGTTGTCCATTTGGGTAAAAATCAAATCTCTTTCTCACAAAATGGGATTTATTTAGCTTCACGTGTTATTGATGGTGTTTTTCCTGATTACGGGCAAATTATTGCAAAAGATTTTAAAACTGAGGTTGTTGTATTGAAACAAGACTTAATCCACTCTCTTAAGGTTGCGAATATTTTTTCGGATAAATTCAATCAAATAAGCATACAAATTAACCCGTCCTTAAAAACATTTCAAATAAAAACAAAAAACACAGAGGTTGGAGAAAACACAAACTTTGTTGACGCAGTGCTTTCTGGGGAAGAAATAAACATAAATTTCAACTACAAATATATAGTTGACTGTTTCCAGTCGATCAATGTTGATAGTGTGTCCTTGCAGTTTAATGGTTTGGGTAAACCAATGGTGATTCGTGGCGTTGGAGATAAGTCATTTTTGTATCTAGTGATGCCGATGAATAAATGACCCCTCAGTATCCCGAAAAAAGAATACACGTAAAACGTTGGTACGTTTTCGCTCAGTCTCGCCTGCCCGGATCCGAAGCTTCTTTTTTCGGAATACTTCGTTCTTGTGGGGGTGTTTTTAACTAGGCTTCGCAGGTTTCTTAAAATTAATATTTTGTTGGGATTGGAGGTTGTAGAAAAATAATATGAAAAACCTATCTTCCTTTTTAGAAAAATTTAAAAGCTTTTTACTTTCTGATAAAAATCTTAAAGACGCTGTTTCTGGTGTTGTTGTTAGTGTTGTTGGGGTGGTTATAGATCATAAAAATATAGATATAAAAAACAATAAAATATATATTAAAACTAGTCCTATAATAAAAAGTCAGATTTTTATAAACAAAGCCAAAATACTTTCCGAGTTAAAAAAAGTTAATCCGGCTATTTTTTTAGATATACAGTAACCTTCGGATTAACTGGTAAAATTTACAGTTGTTGAAACTTCTGTTTTGTTTAGGACGTTATCATAAACAAATATTTTTAATATATTTGAGCCGGTTTCAGCCCCAAAATCGTTGGGTATAAAGGAGAAATAAAAAGGATATGATGTTGCGTTTCCTATATAATTTCCGTTTATGAAATATTCTATTTTTAAAATAGGAAAGCGTCCGGATGTGTTTACTGTAATATTCATTTTTTCTTCTTTGTTGTAGCCTAAATTACCTATTGGGTTTGTTATGTTTACTTGCGGGGCGTATTGAGGTCCGTGTATGTCGTCATACCCCTGTGGAACATACGCTATTGTTTTTTCTACTATTCCCTGCCTTTGTAGCCATTGTTGTGCGGGGTATTCCCATAGATTGTATTGGGGGTCATTTTGTGGGTTTTGTGGGGCGTCACCTCGTGGGTTGTCTTTGTCTACAGAGTAAAGAATATTGTGAATGGGGCCAATTACAATATCTTGTATTAATTCTATTGGGGTAAATTGAGTGGCGCGTTTCCCGGATATTTTGTCTATCTGATAAGAGGTTGTGCCCTGCCATTCTCCTTTTAGGATTGGTTTTAGATTAACTGTATCTCCTGTTGCTGGTTTTTGGAACTTTTCATCCGGTAGATTTTTTAAAACCTCACTCATAAAAGCATTCCAAAATGGAGCGATAATAAAACCCGCAACTTTTTTCTCCATAGAGCTGTTGTCGTTGTTCCCCGCCCATGCACCTACTGCGATGTTTGGTGTGTATCCAACAATCCACGCATCCCTGTAATCGTTTGTGGTTCCGGTTTTTACAGCCACATCTCTATTCTGAAAATACAAAAAAGAATGTACACCAAAAGCTGGTGTTCTCGCCGTTTCGTCATTTAATACGTCAGAAATTGTGAGGGCGACATTTTCCGGGATGACTTGTCGGGTGGGTGTTTCTTTTTGTTTTTCCAAAACATTTCCTTTGTTATCTTCTATTTCCAAAATTGCTCGATAGGGATTCCTTTTGCCGTTATTTGCAAAAACAGAATATGCACTAGTTATATCGAGTAAAGAAACCTCCCCACCTCCAAGTACCAAAGTTAGGCCGTATTGGTTAGAATCTCCGAGGCTTGTTATTCCCATATCCTTTGCGAGACGTAAGGTCTCTTTTATTCCCGCTAAATATAAAGTTTTAATAGAAGGAATGTTTATAGATTGGGCTAGTGCATTTCGCATACTAGTTGGGCCTCGGAAAATATTGTCGTAGTTTCTAGGGTTATAACAATTCGCACTAGGGAATAGGGGTACTCCTTGGGGTGAGCAGGTGGTTGAAAACTCAGTCTCAGTATCAAAAAGAACTGTTTCTGGTGTATATCCATTACTAAAAGCCGTAGCGTATGCGAAGGGTTTGAAGGCGGATCCGGGTTGTCTATGTGCCGTCGTTATATTAAAGTTCCCGTCTATTCCTTTGTCAAAATAATCCCTTGATCCAACCATTGTTAAGATATCGCCAGTTTTTGGGTCTATTGCAACCAAACCAACGTTTTCTGCGTTATATTTTGTTTCGTTCTCCAGCGCGTATTTTTGGGCCAATTCTTCACCTATTTTCTCCATACTGTAATCAAGTGTGGTGATAACCTTTAAACCTCCATTTTCAATTACGTCCGCTCCATACTTTCTTTCCAACAAATCTTTAACAAAGAACACAAAATGAGGGGCTTTTATACCACGGTCCTCTTTCGGTTTGAAAACAACCTTCTCGTCTTTTGCGAGGTTATATTCTTCGGTGGTTATAAAACCATTTCCCAACATTTCATGTAATACTAGATTTTTCCTACCATCCAACTTGTCTTTGTTGTTTCCGTAGGGTGAATAGTAAGTGGGGGCTTGTGGTAGTGCCGCGAGGTATGCTGATTCGGCGATTGTTAGTTCATTTGATTTTTTACTAAAAAAAGTTTGGCTCGCTTCTTCTATCCCGTAGATATTTCCACCGTAAGGAATTTCGTTTAGATATAAGCTAAATATTTGGCTTTTGGTCAGCACTTTTTCTAACTTAAGAGCCAAAATCCACTCTTTGAGTTTCCTGGTTATTGTTTTGTCTCCTGTTAGGATTAAATTTTTTACAACTTGTTGGGTGATTGTGGATCCTCCTTGGTTAAAACTCAAACCACCAATATTGGCAAAAACAGCTCTTATTATCGAAGTTATTTTTATTCCGTGATGTGAATAGAAATCAACGTCTTCAATCGCCAAAGCCGCATCTTTTGCATATTGAGATATTTCTGCAAAAGGAACCTCTGATCTTTTTAGGTTTTGAGACACATCGTAGAGGAGTACTTGTCCTGTCCGGTCGTATATTTTTGTAGACTGTGATATCTTTCTTTGCTCAAATGTTTCAAGAGTAGGTATTTTAAGAGTGGAAACCCAAATAAGCGAAATACCAAAAACAAACAAAAACAAAGCAATGACAAGCATTAATGCTTTTTTAAACTTGTGATTATGCAAGAATTTGGAAATCATTTTGCTTTTTTCCCTCCATTTATACATTTCGTTATTTTATCATAAATCTATCTACTCGGCTCTACGATCGTGTTTTTATCCGCTTTTTGAGTTACTAAGAAACATTAAATATGATATATTCATTGTATGTTTGGAAAAATAAAATCTTTACATTTGGACACTAACTCTGAAAAAATAGAAGAATTTTTAACGCGTGGAGTGGAAAACGTATACCCCAATAAAGATTTTGTCACACAAAAACTCAAAAGTGGTGATCAACTCACTTTTTATTACGGCATTGATCCAACCGCGCCGTCTCTCCATATCGGACATAGTGCTCCGCTTTTAAAATTGAAGTCCTTGCAAGACCTGGGGCATAAAATAATTGTTCTTATTGGTGATTTTACTGCCATGATAGGTGATCCAGATAAAGTATCTGTTAGAAAACAACTTACTAGAGCTGAAGTTCTCACAAACTGTAGAAAATATAAAGAGCAAATTGGTCGCATCATTTCTTTTTCAGGAAACAACAAAGCCGAATTTGTTTTTAATAGTAAATGGCTTTCGAAAATGAATTTCGGTGATGTTTTGGATCTTGCTTCAAAAATGACGGTTGATCAAATGTTGAAACGAGATATGTTTGCCAAGCGTGTAGAAGAAAATAAACCGATTTATATTCACGAATTTATGTACCCTCTTATGCAGGGGTATGACAGTGTCGTTTTGGGTGTTGACGGTGAGATTGGGGGAAACGATCAGACTTTTAATATGCTTGCCGGCCGAACACTTATGAAGCAATTTTCTAATAAAGAAAAAATTGTTATTGCCACCAAACTTCTCACAGATTCTTTTGGTAACAAAATGGGTAAAACCGAAGGAAATGCTGTTATTTTAGATCAAAATGAGTCAGATATGTTTGGCGCAGTAATGAGTTGGGGCGACATCTCGATCATTCCAGCTTTCACTTTGGTTACTTGTGTTTCCTTGGATAAAATAGAAAACATTAAAAAAAGACTTGAGGCAGGAGAAAATCCTCGCGATATAAAAATAGAACTTGCGCGGACTATTGTTTCTATTTACCACGGAGAGAAAGCGGGAGAAAAAGCCGAGAAAGATTTCACTAATGTTTTTAAAAAAGGAGGTGTGCCGGAAAGTATACAGGAAATAAAAATGAAAACGGGTGGATTATTAATAGACGTACTTCTGGAGAATAATATTGTTTCCTCTAAAACAGATTTTAGGAGACTTGTGTCAGATGGAGCTGTTAGTATTGTTGAGACCGACGAAAAAATAACAACTCCTAATTTTAAAATTGAAAAAACTACTACTTTTCGTGTTGGTAAAAAAAGATTCGTTAAACTTGTGGTTTAAAGCTTAAAACAAAACAGGCGCTACCTTTTAAAGTAGCGCCTGTTTTGTTTTACTCACTCGGATCATCAAAAGAATCTTCCTCTATTTCATCTTCCTCATCCGCAAGCGTATCGAGGCTTACGTCACCATCCTCAACCTCTTCCTCATCCGAAAGACTTACTTCATCTTTTGTTATTGTGTCATCATCCATATGCTATAAAATTATTTTTTAAACGACCTTGCCCCGCAATTTTACGGGTATCCATTAGGATAATCACATTTGTATCAAATATAGATTTTTTGTAAATAGGGGATGTGGGGGGGGGCTGTGGATAAGAATCACTCAACATTCTCTTTTTTAGAGCAGAATGCTTCGGTAATCGGAAATTATATAAGATTTGCCTACAAAAAACTCATAACTCGCCTTGCATTAGCAAGTCTCAAACAATGAGTTTTTCTACAAATCTTCTTAATTTCCAGATCACCTCTCGCAATGCTCACAAAAGAGAATATTTCGCTCTTGTGGAAAGAGTGGAGATGAAATTCTGTTAGTGTTTTCTAAAAAATCCTTAATCTCTAAAGTATTTCTCGCAATACTCTATTTTGTAGACAGACTCACTTTTGTGAGAGTTTTTCTAGTTCTATCATTTTGTGCGAAGCAAAGTGAGTGAGACCTACTGCGATTGCGTCAAATTCATCATCCTGGCTTGCTTTTTTACCTACATCGATTAGTTTCTTCACCATTTCTATAATTTGGTTTTTAGTTCCTCTTCCGTATCCAGTTACAGCAATTTTTATCTGGAGAGGTGTATATTCATAAATCTCTAAATCATAAGAAGATGCTACGTATAGCATTACCCCACGAGCTTCTGCTACAAACATTGCAGTTTTAAGATTTTCATTAAAAAAAAGTTTCTCAATCGCTAAAATTTTAGGTGAGTATTTTTTTATTATTTTTTCAATCTCTTTCCCTATCAAATCTAAGCGTTTTGCGTGCGAAATTTTCGGAGATGTTTTGAAGCACTCTGAGTACAGAAGATTTTCTTTATCGCCATTATTTTTTTCCAACACAGAAACTCCCATTCTTTCATAACCTGGATCAATAGAGAGAATAATCATATTAATTAAAAATTACGAATTATGAATTATGAATTAGAATTCAGAGGTTAATTGTGAGTAAAAATTTGTAATTCATAATTATTTCTTACTCCGCGTTTGTGTAAACATCTTGCACCTCGTCATTTCCTTCTAGTTCCTCGATCAACGCATGGAGCGCCACCCCGTCATCTTCGGATATCGAGATCATAGTTTTAGGCGTCCATTTTGCTTGTTCACCTGATGTCCCAAAAACAAAAGCCCAAGTGGCAGAACCAATCCCCGCGAGTGGAAAATTATGCAAAGACAAAATATGTTTCACTTCCTGCGCCGCTTTGTTTCTGTTATCTGTAAGAACGTCGATGATTAGAGCACACCCCCCTGGACCATATGCTTCATAGGTAATATGTTCCATGTTGGTGTTTTCTGTTGAGGCTTTTTTTACAGCCCGGTCTATATTCTCTGAAGGCATGTTTGCAGCACGAGCTCTTTCTATAGCGGTTTTGAGTGAAGGTGAGTCTGTGTTACCCCCAGCTTTTTTTGCTTCTTGGGTAATGAGTTTGGCAAATTTGGAGAAAATTTTACTTTTCTGTCCGTCCGTTTTTGCCTTTTGGTGTTTTATTTGTGACCATTTATTGTGTCCTGACATGATTTTATTATTTTACTAATTTCTATAACAACTTTTCTTGCATTTTTATCGGCGGAGTCAACCCCAAATGTTTATATCCTTCATCCGTCACAGTCCTTCCACGTGGAGTTCTCTCCAAAAATCCAACCTGCAGCAAATAAGGCTCGTTGTATTCTTCAATTGTTGCTTGTTCTTCTGATAACGACGCGGCCAGGGTATTTAGTCCAACAGGTCCACCTTTAAATTTACGAACAAGTGTTTCTAGGATACTTCTATCCGAAGGAGCAAGCCCCACAGCATCTATTCCTAAAAGTGAGAGCGCCTCAGAAACTATTTTACCGGAAAGGTTTTGTTTGTGGACTTGAGCAAAGTCTCTACATCGTTTCAAAAAGTAATTGGCAGTCCTTGGGGTGAATCGGCTTCTCTTTGCAATTTCACTAATTGCTTTATTTTCTATTTCAACTTTAAGTATTTTTGCCGAGCGGCGCACAATCTCTTCTATTTCTTCTTGGCTATAAAATTCTAGTTTAAATGTTCCTCCAGAAAATCTAGACCTCAAAGGGGAAGATATCATAGCTATTCGCGTTGTAGCGGCTATTAGTGTAAACGGTGGCAATTCTAGTTGTATTGTTCGTGCAGATGGGCCTTTGCCGATAATGATATCTAGTGACCCAGACTCCATTGCAGGGTATAAGACCTCCTCAATGGTCTTGTGGAGTCTGTGGACTTCGTCTATAAACAAAATATCCCCAGGAGAAAGATTTGTAAGGATAGAGGCGAGATCTCCAACTTTTTCAATAGCTGGCCCAGAGGTGATTTTTATCTGGGCGCTAGTTTCTTTGGCAATAAGGTGCGCCAATGTTGTTTTTCCTAAACCTGGAGGCCCGTAAAAAAGTATATGTTCTGGCGGATGGTTGCGTTCTTTTGCCGCGGTGAGAAGAATATGCAGATTGTCTTTGATGTTTTTCTGACCGATATAGTCAGCCCATTTTGAGGGGCGTAAAGTACGATCAAGGAATTGTATATCCTTTTCATCAGTAACATCTAAGGTTTCTGTTTGTTTTGGCTCAATTTTTCCTGCCATATATGTGAATTATAACATTAAATACTCAAAAAATTCTTACTTTAATCCTAATAAATCAAAGTTATTAATCACCCCTCGGCAAACCTAAGGTCAATCCTTCGCTAAGACTCAAGGTTGACATTAAAACTGTTTTGTGCTATCCTGTGGATGAAATTAAAAAAAGACAATGATCCTCGAAAAAGGGCTACTTGATGGAAACTTTTCAAGGTCCAAGATATAAATCTCTAAGCAACGAAGCTTTAGGGCTTAGTAGCGTGTTTTTGAGGACATCCTGGTTACGTTTCGACGTTCCTGCTGGGGTTATCCTTTGAGTCACACTTAACTTTTGGTATGTATATTAAAAGTGTTGCTTAGAGATTTATGTTTTGGACTCAATCTCCGCGCGTTTGGCGCGTTTTTTTATTGTTTTTTTAACTATAATTTAATTATGTCCCTGAATCATACTTAAATTACATATCTCATTTCTGATTTTGATTCTACCCCTAATTTTTTATACTACAAGAGTAAAACTTACTTGAGCACTGTATTTGCTTTTTAAGCAAGTAATGTTTCCTAATTTTATTTGAGATAAAGTTTTACAAAACTTCCACAACTCGGTTTAGCTCATCTAGAGAAGTAATTCCCTGTAGCATTTTTAAAATTCCATCTTCTACCATCGATGGGATACCTTGTCCTTCTGCTGCTTTAGTTATTTCTCGTTCGCTTGGGTTTTCTTTTACTGCATTTTCTATATTTTGATCACTTTTTATTGCTTCATATATACCGAGCCTACCTCTGTATCCGGTTTTATTGCATTTATCACAACCAACACTTTTCCACATTTTTTCAGTTTGTATACCCTCAAGATAAGATCGGTCTGTTATGCGAGCGGTAATTTTTTCAACCAAGGTTTTTGTCTCACCTTCAATCAAAACTTCTTTTTTACACTCTACGCAAAGTTTTCGCACCAATCTTTGTGCCATCGCTATATTTATCGCGGATGTTATTGTTTTCGGATTTACACCTAGGTCGATTAGTCGGGGATATGTTCCTGCTGCGTTGTTTGTGTGAAGGGTAGAGAAAACTAGGTGGCCGGTAAGGGCAGAGTTTATGGCGATCTCGGCTGTTTCACCGTCTCTTATCTCACCAACCATTATCACATCTGGGTCTTGTCGGAGAGCTGAACGAAGACCTTCTGAAAAATTGTATCCCTTTTTTTCGTTTGTTTGTGTTTGAACGATACCTGGTAGATGATATTCAATCGGATTTTCGATCGTGATGATTTTTATTTCAGGCGAATACATTTTTTTCAAAAAAGCATACAAAGTCGTAGTTTTTCCTGAACCTGTTGGACCAGTGTTTAATATTAATCCGTTTGGTTTTTCCATCTCCTCAAGAAGAATAGCGAGAAGTTTTGGATGAATTCCCAGCTCTTCAAGAGGTACTGAGATAGATTTTGGATTCAATACCCTAAGGACGATTGATTCGTTGTATGCACCTGGTAAGGCCGAAGTTCTGATTTCTATATCATCTCCACTTAGTTTTATACTAAATCTACCATCTTGGGCTTTTTCTTTAACATTTAATTTCAAACCAGACAAAAGTTTGATTCGTGAAAGGAGTAGGTTGAAAGTTTCCAAATCTAAAGTAAGGATTTCAACCAAAACACCATCTAATCTATATCTGAGACGTACGTAAGCTTCTTCTGGTTCCAAGTGTATGTCTGAAGCTTTTGTGGCCAATGCTCCAGCAATAATTATTTCAAAAAGTTTTGATATTTTATAACTCTTTTTTTGTTTTAGAATATCTTCTATGAGTTTTTTTATATCATCAATTCCATGAACTTCTTTTAAGAAATTTGTGATTTCTTCGTTGGAAATGTCCAATGCACCACTTTTTGTTTCAAAAGAAAATGAAAGATCTTTATATCTATCCAACACTTTTTTCAAACCCTCCAACGAAACCATATATAAAGTTGGTATGTACCCTTTCTTTTCGATTACCGCGATTGCTTCTTTTGTTTTTGGATTTTCTGGTGAAAGAACACCTAAACTCACTTTTTTGTCTATAAGATTAAATGATACAACTCCAGCTTCTTCTGCCTCACTTTCTTTTATTACTCGCAGAGCATCAATATTTATAGCGGTAACGGATAAATCAAGGTAGGGAATGCCATATTTTTCGGCCATAACCTGAGTAAGATTTTCAGCTTCTCTTTTTTTGAGATCCTCAACCCTTCTATTTTGTTTGTCTTCATCAAAAACGACAGTCATATAGGTAACATAATAGCGTTTTTTAACTCTATATACAACGGGATATAAAAAAACCGCCCTACTTCGGTGAAGAAGCAAGGCGGGGCTGGGTGTGGGGTCGGCGCGTGTGTTAGTACTCGCGTGAGGGTGCCACGTAGATTCGAGACGTGTTGACGGGGCGGTACTCATAGTGGTCACCGACGAACACTCGCTGGTACAGTGTTTCCTCGTTGCACTGTGACTGTACGGGTGCATATTGCGCCGGTGCGATTCGCATTGGCACGACCTGTATGGGCACGACCTGTATGGGAACCACACGAACCGGTTCCACATAGACCGGCTCCACGTAGACGGGGTAACTTCGTCCGTAACCACCGCCGTAGTGACCTCGGTTGCCGTATCCACCACCGTAGTAATGGTCACGGCTGTATTGGTCACTACTACCGAAGCTGATGTTCATACCTACCCCGAAACTCACACGTGTTTCGGTGTAGGTGTAGCTACCACGGTGGTAGCCGTGATCGCGTCGACCACCGGCGTGTGTTGTGGTGGGAGCGAATCCCCACAACACTAAGACCGTCAGAATTCCGATCATCGTCTTCATGACGAACCTCCTTATTTTTCAAAAGGATTATACTGAGCGAGACAATCGTTCAAGTAACATCCTTAACTTTTATTCATATATAAGTATATCACAGCGGGTATTTTAAGTCAAGTGCAAAAATGGTGAGGGTTTCGTCTTTGTGCGCTGTAAAAACCCCCGTTTATAGCCATAAAAAGCACATAATAGTTATTTGTGCTAATATATTCGTATATGAAAATTGTGAGTAAAAGTTTGGAAGAAACCTGTCAGATCGCTAAAGATTTTGCGGAGAAATTATCTACTTCCCAAAAAGCAACGGTTTTGGGTTTTTACGGTGACCTTGGTTCCGGTAAAACAACCTTTACTCAAAATTTAGCATTGGCGTTGGGGATTACGGAAACAGTTACTAGTCCAACATTCGTCATTGAAAAGATTTATAAACTGAAAGACCAAAAATTTACCCATCTCATACACATCGATGCTTATAGAATAGAAAAAAGTTCCGAGATGCTTCATTTGGGTTGGCAAGAAATAATTGATGACTCGAAAAATCTGATTGTTATAGAATGGCCAGAAAGAATCGCAGATATCCTGCCGGCAGATGTTAAAAAAATAGAATTTATTTTTATAGACGAGACTACGAGAGAAATTGTAATTAATTAAAAATTACGAATTACGAATTATAAATGAAAAAAGATATAGAAAAAAACAAAAAATTAGTTTTGCTCGACGCTCACGCTATTATTCATCGCGCATACCATGCCTTACCAGATTTTTCTTCCACCAAAGGCGAACCCACAGGAGCACTTTATGGTTTGGTTTCAATGTTGATCAAGATTATAAATGACCTGAGTCCGGATTATCTCATCGCTTGTTATGATGTTCCTGAGCCGACACATCGTCATGAGGTCTACAAAGAATATAAAGCTGGAAGAAAAAAAATTGATGATGAACTTATACTCCAACTAGAGCGTTCAAAAGATATTTTCAAAGCTTTGAATATTCCTATTTATTCAAAAGCTGGTTTTGAAGCGGATGATGTTATCGGCACAATTGTTTCTTTGTTAAAAAACGATTCTAATACAGATATTGTTATCGCCTCTGGTGATATGGATACACTTCAGTTGGTTTCTGGGAAAAAAGTTCAGGTTTATACCTTGAAAAAGGGAATTAAAGATACGATTGTTTATGATGAGGACGCGGTGAAGGAAAGATTTGGTTTCAAACCAGTATTACTCACTGACTACAAAGGTTTGCGGGGAGATCCATCGGATAATATTATTGGTGTTTCCGGAATCGGCGAAAAAAGCGCAGGAATTCTTATCCAAAAGTTCGGTACAATTGAAAATATTTATAAAACTATAAAAAAAGACGAATCTCTTTTGGAAAAAGAGGGTGTGAAGAAGCGTGTGATTGAGATATTGAAAACAAACGAAGAAGAGGCAATGTTTTCAAAAACCCTAGCAACAATTCGTGCCGATGCGCCGATTGATTTTTCTATTCCGGAGAAAAGTTGGAAAGATGGTGTTGATATTTCTGAGGCCACTACTTTATTCACAGAGCTTGATTTTAGGACGCTTAGCCAACGTTTGAAAGATGTACTGTCTGGTGGCTCTGTGGGGCCAGTTTCTGGTCCTGTGGCTGATGTGCAGACAAAAGATGGACAAAATACACTCCAGTCATCTCTAAGCTCTCGTTTTGAAGATGTGTCTCCCGAGGAACTGAAGAAGGTGGGTCTAGCTTTATGGGTACTTAATTCTAATATGACGAATCCGACGATAGATGAAATTTTGAATTTTGCCAAAACAGAATCATTCACTGAAGCGAAAGAATTTGTTTTAGCAGAGATAAAAAATAAAGATAAAGCAGGAGTTTACGAAAAAATAGAATTATCACTCGTGCCTGTGATAAAAAAAATGGAAGAGCGGGGAATTATGATAGACAAAAAATATTTAGAAAAATTATCCGTAGATTATCACAAAAAATTAGACGTTCTTGAGAAAAACATTTGGCGCGAAGCGGGCGAAGAGTTCAATGTCGCTTCACCAAAACAGCTTGGAGTCGTTCTTTTTGAAAAAATGGGCTTAAAAATTAAAAATCAAAAGAAAACTAGTGGTGGTCAGATGTCCACAAAAGAATCAGAGTTAGAAAAGATGCGCGAACTTCACCCAATCATTGGTTATGTTCTTGAATATAGAGAATTTTCAAAACTTTTAGGTACATACATAGACGCTATTCCAAAACTTTTGGACGAAAAGTCTCGTTTGCACACAACTTTTCTTCAGGCAGGCACGACAACAGGTAGAATGTCTTCCAATAATCCGAATATTCAAAATATTCCAATAAAAACAGAACTCGGCAGAAACATTCGCAATGCTTTTGTTGCTGACAAAGGTTTTAAATTAATTTCACTTGATTATTCTCAGATTGAACTACGGGTGGCGGCATTTCTTTCTGGCGATAAAAAACTTATAGAAATTTTTAAACAAGGAGGTGATGTTCACACTGCTGTAGCATCTCAGGTTTTTGGTGTACCTCGTGAAAAAGTAGATAAAGAAATGAGAAGAAAAGCCAAGGTTATAAATTTTGGAATTATTTATGGTATTGGGGTAAATGCTCTTAAAACAAACCTCGGGACTTCACGAGAGGAAGCTCAAGGATTTTATGACAATTATTTTAAAACTTTTGATGGTTTAGCGAAATACTTGGAGAAAATAAAGTCAGATACAGAGAAACTTGGATACACAGAAACATTTTTTGGACGCAGAAGATATTTTGAAGATTTAAAATCAAAATTACCATATATACGCGCGATGGCAGAGAGGATGGCTATAAATGCGCCTATCCAAGGAACGGCTGCAGATATTTTGAAAATTGCTATGACTAGAGTGGAAGGGTATATAGAAAAAGAGAAGTTGAACAAAGACGCATTTATACTACTTCAAGTTCATGATGAGCTTGTTTGCGAAGTGAAGAGCGGTCTTGTGGAAGAATTTGCTAAAAAAGCAAAGGAAATTATGGAGCAAGTTCTACCCCTAAAAGACATTTCCGGTGTGCCGATAGTCGCAAATGCTTCTGCGGGTGATAATTGGGGAGAGGCTTAGAAAATTAGTATCAAAGTAAAATAGTATCTCCTATTGACATTTTAGTGATTTTGTGTATACTATACATAGGTTCTTTGAAATGGATGCTGGGTGTTCCAGCTCCAAAACACAGGTTTTCTCGGAGGTTCCGAGAATTTTTTTTGCTCGAAAGGAGCAAGGTTATGACTCAGGTTAGAGTCAAAGGTTATGTAGTAGGCTTCGACAAGTCTGGGGATGAGCTTTTGTGGACGGTCAAGGTAAAAGACCCCACAAGTGCTCACGACAACAAGAAGTTTCCTGTCGCTTCAATGCATCAAGGAAGTCTTCTTACTAAGCCCGGGGTGGACGTCACTTTCAAAGTTGAGCCTGTCCAGGTTGGGCAAGAGCAGGTTTTGAAAGCAGTTGACGTATCTTTGGGGTTCGAAAACCTCGAAGAAGAAATTGAGTCAGACGAGGCAAGTCATCAGGAATCTATCGGCTTCGCGTTGGTAGAAGAAGGTGATCTTGTTTATGTTTGGCCCAATGAGTGCAAGTCTCGTGATGAGGCCGAAGAGTGGTTGAAAGGAATGAGTGAAGAGTGCAAACTTTGCGCGTTTTTCAGAGTTCATCCTGGATTGTTTGAAACAAGTCCTACGATTGAATCTGTGGAAGACGCAACGCATGCTTTTGAAGCACTGCGTAGCATGGCGCGACTCAACTCTTTCCGAGACACACTCGCGGTTATCGTCATGGAAGCATTCGCACTTGGTCAGAAACACAAACCATAACAAAAAGGGATTTGTCTAATGATTGCTACAGTAAACAAAAAAAAGACGGGCCGAATCGTTAAAGGAGATCTTCATTTCACCACTACGTCTGATGGACAGTTTCTTTGTCGCGAGCTCACGGAGCTCCCAACTCTCTTTGAGAATCGTTGGGATGAGGGTGAGATCATGGCTGAGATCAAAGAATATCACGCCATGATGGTGAAGCACTTCTTTCTCCGTCAGCCAGCTGATTTCGAAGGTGATCGGCGGAGCTCTGAATTTTTGGACCAAGGTCAGCCGGTAATCAACCGGATCATTAGTGAAGTGTCTGGCAAACAGGCGACGTTGTTCCACGAACTTCTTTTCACGATGAGCGACCATTGGTGGTACTACCATCCGGAAATCAACGAAAAGTTGTTTGCTGATCGGAACAAGCTTTGGGATGAGAAACGTGCTGCCGACGGGGTTTTGGTCAACAAGTACATCAAACCTCTTTTGCCGGAACAGGTTCGGCAATCGGTCCAAAACATGAAGATGATTGGTGTTGATGTTGGTTTCGGTCATTTCGGTTTTTATTTCGCCGATGACAGTGGTGTTCGCCGTATTGTCACGGACACACAACTCGTTGAGTTGCGTGAAGTTAGAGGTTACAATTACCTCGCAATGACTCCGGACGGCAAACCTTTTGTCCGGTGTTGTACTCCGCACGGTGGTGAGAGAGCGTTTTTTGACGGCTTCAGGCTTATGAGCCATAACCGTTTTCAAACCTGCGCACCAAAACAAGTTTTTTTCGATGGTGGTTACAAGGTCAATTCGACCCAAGTCTCCATCGTCAATGGGGTGTTGTTTGATCTCATCGAAAACGACGATGCTGTCGCTCAAACGACGGGCGCTTTCATGGGGATGTGCGATTTTACCGGTAAAGACATGATGAAGTCGGTGGAGCTGTCGGAACAGACAGCCAAGCAGTTACGAGTAACTCGTGGACGAGTTTTTCTCGGCGATCGGGAGCTCAAACCCGTCGGGCGGTTCAATCCGAGTCGCGTTACTTTGCTTGATTCCGGCTTCTCGTTGTATAGTTGGTCCGACTTCGAGGAAATCTTTGTTTGTCGGTACGATTCCGTGCTTGTGATTGACGATAGCGCTGATTGGATCAGTGCCGTTAAGCACGAGTTTCGGGGTGAGATTTCGAGTCTTCGCACTTTCCGAACGAAAAGTCGCGTATCTGCTCTGAAGCGGATCATGACACTTCAGCCGGAAGCGTTGATACTCGATATGCATCTGACTCCCGAAGAAGGTTTCAATGGGTTGTGGATCGCCAACCAACTGATCAGTCACGGTTTCAAAGGACTGATTCTTATCGCCTCGAGTTATCATGACGAGCAACTGCAGGCGATGCAGAAGCTGATCAAAGGCAAGACCAAAGCTCCAGGCAAAAACCTTGCTCGGATCCGTCAGTGCCTGTGTAAGTAGTTCTTTTGGTTCAGAAATGAATCCAGCCCCCGCGGTTTATCTGCGGGGGTTTTTTTTATAATAAACTTGGTCTACAATATGGGTATGATCTACTTTCTATATGGCACCGATGAAAACAAAGCTCGTGAGAAATTGCACGAACTTACAAATAGTCTTTTGAAAAAGAAGCCGAACGCTGAACTTTTTAAAATTGACAGTGAGCATTGGGATCCAGCCCAGCTGGAAGAGTTCATTGGTGGCCAAGGGCTTTTTGCAGATAAATACATTGTTATCGTTGATAAAGTTTTTGAGAGTTTAGATATCAGAGAAATTATTTCTGACAAACTCAAAGAGTTAAAAGAGTCCAATAACATTTTTGTGTTTTTGGAAGGAGAAGTTGATAAAGTCACTTTAGGTAAAATTGAAAAAAACGCAGAGAAAGTTCAGAAATTTGAAAAAAAAGAAACTTTTGCCAAGAAAAAATTCAATATCTTTTCTCTCACTGGTGCCTTTGGGGACAGAGACAAAAAAAATTTATGGATTCTTTATCAGAAAGCATTGCAAAGTGGGGTGGAACCGGAAGAAGTACATGGTATACTTTTTTGGCAGTTGAGAAGTATGATTTCTGCTCAGAGTTCTAAAAATGCAGAAAGTGCCGGTCTTAAACCTTTTGTATATCAAAAATCTATAGGTTATGGAAAAAACTTTACAAAACAGGAGTTAGAAAATCTCTCCACATCTTTTATTTCTATTTACCATGATGCTAGGAGGGGAATAAAAGATTTTGATATCGCTCTAGAAAAGTTTTTGTTAAGTGTTTAAAAACTTGGTCTTTTGTGACTTTTCTGGTATATTTTTTAAGTTTTAGTAAATATGCGCCCGTAGCTCAGTCGGTAGAGCAGTTGCCTTTTAAGCAAATGGTCGCAGGTTCGATTCCTGCCGGGCGCACCCTATAGCACAAAACACCTTCGGGCGTTTTTGCTTGGGTGTGTCCGGAGAAAGCAAACGATTTTGCTTTCGACAGGAATCGAAAAGGTTCTCCCATATCCCTAACCCAGTTTCTGGGTGAGGGATGGGAAACCTATACTGTTCTCGTAGAGAAAGATATTCCTGCCGGGCGCACCAAATTTTTTCTTGTGAAAAAGCAAAATAAAAAAGAAATCGTTTTGATTCTTCATGACATACGAAGTACTCACAATGTGGGCTCTATTTTTCGTACAGCTGATGCTTTGGGTGTGAAAAAGATCTATCTAACAGGTTATACTCCCACACCGGTAGATAGTTTTGGTAGGGTGAGGAAAGATATTGCCAAAACAGCTCTTGGGGCAGAAAAAAATATTTTGTGGGAACATTTCTCTGTAATTAATCCAGTTTTAAAAAAATTGAAAAAAGATAAATTTTCAATTATTGCACTAGAACAATCTTCAAAATCGATAGATTACAAAAAAATAAAACCTTTATATCCCGTCGCTGTTATTTTGGGTAATGAAGTATTAGGCATCTCACCAAAAATTTTGAAAAAATGCGATCTTGTAATGGAAATTCCTATGCAGGGTAAAAAAGAGTCATTAAATGTTTCTGTTGCAACAGGTGTCGCCTTATTTAGAATTTTTGATAGATAAGATTCCGTTTATTCGGTATAACTTGCGGTATCTACTGTTTTCCCAAACTGGTCTAGGAGTTTTATTGTTTCATTTGTTTTCTTCCAAACCTGAGCCTTTATATTTAAAGACACTCTCCATTGTGGTGTGTAAAAATCAGGATCATTAAAATACGTATTAACACAGTAGTTGTAGTTTAGGGTATTTTGGATGTAGTTTTGGCAAGATTTTGTTATGTTATCAGGGAAAACATTAGGAACAGTGGCACATTTACCAAATCGTTTTATATAATTCCAACAATTTTCGTCATTACTAAATTCGGCTGGTGTATTCTCCTCTTTTAATAGGGGACAATCTTTTTCTATCGTAGGTCGATATGTTGCAAAGTTATTGAAATACCCGGTACATATGTTTGTATGAAATGATACGGGTATTTGTGATTGCCATCGGTATATGTACATTCTCTCTCGAGGTTTCATTACTATTGGTTTCTCTACATTTCCACCGGTATTTAGAGAGGGTAAGTATGATCCATTACCTATTTTTACAGCGTTGCCGGTCGCAGTGCTCAGTATTGTCCAACCCGTAACAGTGATATCCTCCTTATTTGATCCAGAAGCATATAGAGTAAGAAAACTCACACTACCATCAACCGCCCCCTTGGAGTTTATGGAGCTAATTGTTATTTTATCTTTATAGATAGAAGCCTCTCTTGCCGCTTGTTCTTCAGCTAGCTTTCGTTGCTGTTCAGTCATTGATGTTTTTGTGCTTTGAGACCGTCCGCTTCCACCACTAGAGATCGGCACTACTTGTATTTGGCTTGAAAGGCCGGATGAGCTAGAAGTTTCGGTTTGGGAAGAGTCTTTATTCAAACTAATTTTTCCAAATAAACCGGAGGCAGCTAAAATGACGATAATACCGATTCCTATAATTTGTGCATTTTCATTTTTCATAATTATATCTTTTGGTGGGTGGAGCAAAAATGAGCACTTCTTCCACCAACTTTTATTCTTACTATTATACCCTCACAATTCTTTTTTGAACACTTCTCACCAGTTTTTCGATAAGCTTGATGTTTGTGCTGAAAATTTCCTTTTTCTCCATGGATATTTCTGTAGTCAGACATTGAGTCTCCACCAAAATCTATTCCTTTGCGAAGAATTATTTTTACTGTTTCGTATATTTTTTTCAAATTACTATTGGAGATATTTTTCACACATTTCAATGGATGAATGCCTGTTTTCCACAGTATTTCATCTGAATAAATGTTTCCAATACCAGAAACCAAGGATTGGTCCATAAGCACAGTTTTTATTTTCCCGGAAGGTTTTTTATTTAACTGTTTTTTGAATACTTCAAATGTAAAATTCTTCTCTAAAGGCTCAGGCCCTAGATGTTTTGTATCCAAACTTTCGTCGATGGTAGAAGTTTTTAATAGGGTTATTTTTGCGAACTTTCTCATATCTGACAAAGCCAAACATTTACCATTTGAAAACGTTATAACAAAATGTATAAACCTGTTAAACGGGTCTTTGAGTGTCTCTGGCTCGACAGGATCCCACTTTATGGACTTTATAGACTTTCGACTTTTGACTCTTCTGTATGTCCCGTACAAAATATGCCCTGTCATTTTCATATGTACAAGAATCGTGAAGTCGTCTTTCAGATGAATAAGAACATTTTTTCCTCGCCTTCCGGCGCCAATAACTTTCTTGCCGATAATTTGTATCCTAAATTTTTTAAAGTATTTTTTGTCTTTTATATTATCCTTACCGGCATAAAAAGAACTGTTGTAATCAGTCCAAACATCGACAATTTTTAAACCCGGTAAGACTTTTTGTAATCCTGTGGCCGTGGTGTGTACTTCTGGTAGTTCTGGCACTTTAGTTTTTGTTATGAGGCGAAGCCAAGTTAGAAAAACTTAGTCCCTCCTGACATTAATAATAACTCCTTTATATCATAAAAAAGAATTGATCTCCGCTTTTCAAGCATTAATATTGTGAAATGTTAATGTCGGGCGGGACATGATAAGTCTATAAAGTCGAAAGCCTGCCTGTGCCGAGCACGGCAGACAGGTCTATGATGTTGACACATATATTGTTGGTGATAGTTTAAATTAGGAGTAAAAGTACAAAGATTCAGTTGTTTTTTGAAAAGGGGTTTTCATATGACTCTTCGAGTGTCTGTTGAACGTGATATCGGTGAACGTGATGGGATGGAGGATTCTTATTCTACCCATCAAAATTTTGTGGAGAAGGGTTGGTTTTTTGGAGGGGTTTACGATGGTCATGGTGATTTTGGGCTTGAGGCGGTTTCCTTTGTTGCCCAAAATGTTCCTGTTAATTTCCGAAAGGCACTACTTGTGGGAATGTCGCCGGAAGAAGCCTTCCAAGAAAGTTATAAGAAGACAGCTCAAGATTTTCCTTTTGGATGGGGTGGGTCTTGTGCCGCAAATTTTTTGATAACCCCCAAGAAAGTTTTTTGTGGAAATGTAGGGGATTGTCGGGTTCTTGTTGTTAATGACAAAAGATACCGACAACTTTCTTTTGATCATCGAGTTGCGGTTCCATCCGAAACAGAAAGAATCCTTGAGGTTGGAGGTTTGATAGAAAATCGACGTCTCATTTCTAAGGATGAATCTTCTTGGATTATGGTTTCTAGATCAATTGGCGATCCGACCTACAGGGAAGTTGGGTTGATAGAAACTCCGCATATTACAGTTTGTATGCGTAGGTCATGGGAATTTCTCGTAGCTGGAAGCGATGGTTTGTTTGACAAGTTGAGTAATGCAGATGTTGTGAAAGTTGTTCGAAAATTCAAAAGTCCCAAACGAATTTCTTCAGAGCTCAAGAAAATTGCTGAAAATAGCGACAATCTTGTTGTTTTGGTGGCTCGTCTTTAGTCTCTGAGGTTTGTAATGCCCTGTATCCACGGGGCATTTTTATTTTAAAATTTTTTCTAACTCCTCCCTTGCAACTTCTGCGTCGCTCCATGGTAATTTGCTTCCTTTTGGTCCCATAATATATGGATCAGTTCCTTTACCTGTAATAAAAACAGTAATTTTTTTATTTTCAGAGTTGTTGGATGTTACGAAATCCTGTGCTTTTTGTAGTGCGGTACTAATCGCTTCTCTTCTATCCATAATAATCTCATAAGGTTTGTTTATAATTCCTTTTTCCATTTCATCCACGATGGTGTGTGGGTCTTCATCGTAAGGATCTTCGTTTGTTAAGATAATTTGCGAACAATACTTGTCTGCAATTTTTGCCATTTCAACTCTTTTCCACTTATCTCTACCTCCGCCCGTATTTCCTAAAACACAAATTCGTTCTGTGTTAGACACTGCGTTGTAAGCTTTTTCTAGGGAGTCAATTGTATGTGCATAATCTACAAAAACTTTAAAGTTTTGCCCCTCTTCTATTTTTTGCATACGACCACGTATCTCATCTAGACCATCCAACGCTTCTTTTATTGTTTGTGTAGAAATATTTTGTGTTTTTGCAAAAGTTGCCGCTGCCAACATGTTGTATATGTTAAAAATCCCTAGTAATGGGGAAGAAATTTTTGTCTCATCAAAAGTAAAATCAACCCCATTTTCTTTGATAGTAAAAGGCTCGGCGTCTTTCAAGTTGTATTTATGTTTTTCTACGCCGGTAATAGCCAAGAATTTATCTGCTTCCTTATCGTCTTCATTTACCACAATTATTTTTCCTTTTTTGGACGATTTTTCTAAACTTTTTGCGATCTGTAATTTTGCTTCCAGATATTTTTCATACGAACCGTGAGACTCTATGTGTTCCGGAGAGATATTTGTGACAATAAGTGTATCAAGATAAATAAATTTGTGACGAAACTGGACTACTCCTTGGGATGTCATTTCAATAACCGCATATTTACAACCGGCAGATACTGCTTGTCGCAAGAATTTTTGCATTACAAAACGACCTGGCATGGTCATTTTGTACACATTGTTTCTAGAATCATCTCCGATTTTGAAACGAAGAGTACTTGCTAGCGCTGTTTTGTGGCCAGCTTTTTCTAAAATGGCATTTACAAATTCAGCGGTACTTGTTTTCCCTTTCGTTCCTGTTATCGCAACGATTTTGATTTGACGAGAAGGAAAGCGATATAAAATAGCACCAAGAAGCGCAAGTTTATAATGGTAAATTGGTAAAAGTGCGTTGAATAACTTTTTTGGTATTATTTTTTTTAGAATAGCCAACATTTTAATTATTTGTTCCTAGTATTTTAAGTGCTTGTTTTACTTTTTCTCCGGTAGCAATAATATCTTTTGAAACTTTTTTTAGAGCTTCGCGTGCTTCTATCTGTGAATAACCTAAAGATTTTAGTGCCTCAATCGCGTCAACTTCATTTTTCATATGACTATTTCCAACACCGTCTTCTGATTCCAAACCTTCCAACTTATCTTTTAGTTCTAAAACAATTTTTTCTGCATTCTTTTTACCAATACCAGAAACTTTTGTTAGATGTGATGTGTCGCCGGATGATACCGCTTGTCGTAGAGTTTTGATTGTTGCGATATTTAAAATTCCCAATGCACTTTTTGGGCCAATACCAGAAACAGAGATTAGGAGTTCAAAAAAATCCAACTCCTCTTTGGTTGTAAAGCCGTAAAGATCCAGAGCATTTTCTCGAACAGCCAAATATGTCCATAAAGAAATTTTTTCTCCGGATCCAGTTTTACCTGTTATGGAGTGTGTACCATAAACTTTGTAACCAACCCCGGAGACATCCACTATTACAAAACGTAGGTCTTTATGAACGATTTTGCCTTCTATTTTGCCAATCATATTGCCTCTATCATAGCACTAAAAGAAAGATGACGGAAAAAGAAAAACTTGACCACGCTGTCTGCATTTGTTTGTATTATATACAGAAAGGACACTGTTATGAATGACGTAAATACGGAAACAGAAGAAGTGGCCGAAACTCTGGAACAGGTACTTGTCAGGCTTGGTTTTAAGCCGGTAGCTTGTGGTGGCGCTGTCATCTGGCGGCACAATAAATGTTCACTGCGTTTTGTTGGCGACGAGTTGCAACTTTTTTTGGACGGCAAGAAGCATTTTGTCACCAAAAGTGATCAGAATATGATCGATTTGCTGGATGTGGTGGGCGATTCCGATACAGCGAAACTTCTCGGCCTCTAATCGCCACAACTACTCGGTGCATATGTGTTTTTTCTAGGGGGGTCTCAAAACCTCTCTTTTTCTTGCCTTTTATTCCTTTCTTTGTTAGGATGCTTCTGTTAAATAAATACAATCATGGCTATAATCCAATCAGCAAAAAAAGCAATCAGAGGTAGCGCGCGAAAGCGAGCTTTTAACCTTGTTCATAAAAATGAAGTGGGTAGCTTGATAAAAGATATCAAGAAGCTGATTTCAGAAAATAAAAAGAAGGAGGCAGAAACATTATTGCCAAAAGTATATAAAGCAATTGACAAAGCCACAAAAACTAATTTTTTAAAAAAGAACACAGCCTCTAGGAAAAAATCAAGGATAGCTATTGCTCTGGGGAAGATATCCTAAGAAATTTCACAAAAACTATCACGTCGATAGGTCTATGGTCACTGATGCGGTGGCAGTCATAGTGCCCTCGAACCACCATGGTTCGAGGGTCTTTTTTCATACAAACCAAAAAGATTATTTTATATCCCTCCGCTAGGATATTTTTCATTACACGAACAGTATCCTGATTGTCTCGCTCTACTCGGCTCAATCAGGCTTCAATTCCTAGAAGCAAGCATCCTATGCTTGCTCGGGAGTACCCAAGCAAAAATCGCCCTGAGGCGATTTTGTGCTACCGGGTCCCCCCGCTAGGAATTGAACCTAGATTTCATCCTTCGCAGGGATGTGTCCTATCCGTTGAACGACGAGGAGGTTTATATATTTACTAATATATTAAAGTTCGCAACACACTCCTTTATTGCACTTCTCGCCCCGTAGCGAGCTTTGCTCTGCTACTGGGGTCCGTTGCCTGCCCCGTAGCTAACCCGAAGGGTTATGGTACTGGGGAACGACGAGGAGTTGTGGTTAAATGTAAACTTAAAGTCAATAAAAGTAAAATGAGCACCTGCACATTAACGCTTATGCAAATTCGTATTTTATGAAAGCTCAAAAGAGTGTCGATACTTTAGAACCCTAGATACTCCATGAATTTCGTGAGTAAAGGCTCCATATACTCTTTTTCTTTTAAATGGTTTAGGAGAAAATTTCTTACTTCCTGACTGTTAGCTTCTCCAAGAGGGATAATAATAAGTGGTAAAAAGGTTTTTTGGGATTTAATTAAAATTTTAGGGTGATTATCATTTTCCTCTACCCAAAAAGACTCAAGTGAAGAGTATAGGTAGTAATATTTGTGTAAAATAATTCCTTTTTCGTTCAGTTCAATTTGAGCCAAATCAGGTCTTTTTGACGCAAACACTGAAAGTGTAAACGCTCCAAGGATAACAAGTATTCCAAAAATAACGTTATTGAGAATTATCGCAACAGAGGCAATTGATACAGAGATAATTCCCACAGCCCAATACCAGTCGGCAGTTTTTTCCATATGAAAATATTCATGAGCTTCCCAGCGAAGAAAATTTTCCTCGGACATTTCTGTTTGTGAGTTTGAACTTATTTGTTCATCCATGCTTATATTTTATCACACAAAATGTTAAAAAACATTGTCTAGGTGTAAACAGTCAATAGAAATTTGAAAATAAAAAACACCTATTGTAACACAGGCAGTTGTTGGTAGAATCGTATCTAGATCCACTCTTTAAGTGGAACCTTCTTTTTCACGCGATATATAACAAGGGGTAGGGTGATGAAACCACTACCAATTACCATATAAACTGGGTAAGCATAATTGGCGAAGGTTTGTTCAGGTATAGCAAAGATGTTAAGAGCACTTGCCATACAGAATACTCCCCAAGCAAATAGCCTGTCCAATTTTGGGTCTCGCCAATAACAGACAGCGGTTGGAACAGCCGCGCAACCATCGGCGATAAGTGCCATATAAAGAGCGTATTGTACAAGTGATTCTTGATTTCGGAAAATAAACCACAAGACAAGTGAGGTGATGCCGACAGAGAGGCAGATTTTCTCCAATCTGTTCATGCGGATCTTGCTCGGGTGTTTAATCGCCACAAGGATTGTGACGAACAGTGGGTTTGTCAAGCCGACTACCGCCATCCAAACATTTTCTCTCGCTCCCGATCCATAATAGGTAACTAAGAGAGCAAGGGCAATAATTGTCCACAGAAACCAGCTTGTTAAATTTGGCTCTATTTTCCCACTGTGAACTCTCCACACGTATGGAATGAGGGTAATAAGAACTATTACCCCAGCAGTTATACCTATCAGTTCTTTGTCCAAAGGACACCTCCTTCCCTAAGTGAAGAAATGTTGTAAAGGTCAATTTTGCGTCCATTTTTATTATATCAAAAGCAGTGCTTTTGTCAAGTAGTTGGTTGGGTGTAGTTATCGTATTCTATTTTTTGGACATCGACCATAGAAAGTCAAAGTTTTTTTGGAAAGTTTTTACAATTATTGGGTTTTTGATACTGAAAACTATCGGATGTTCACCCCATATAGACAACATCAATTCTGTTTCGGAAAGGTTAACTGCACATGGGCCGAAATATCCCGATGGTAAATATCGTATAGCATAAATTGACGGATCAATCCTATCTTTTTGAAACACGCTCAGTAGATTTTTTTCTGTCAAAACTCTTGCATTAGCTTTTTTGGGCATCATCATATGATCGGTGTTTGTAAAAAAGGAACGGAGTTCTCTAGAACCAAAGCTTTTGGTATATGCGCGGTGAGAAAAACCTATTATCGAGACTCGTTCGCCTTTTTTCATTCGCTCAATATGTTGATTGAAAGCCATTTTAAAACCATGTCGACCCTCGTATATGTTTGCTTCGTTGCGAGAGGGAAGTGGAGATGGTGTGAGAGAAATTTCTTCTGTAAATTTTTTAAGTTCATTAATATTTTTGTTCGCTTCTTTGATGAGTTGTTCTGGTAACTCAGATCGATAATACTTTATATTATTTTTTACTTGATAAGACACAAGACCTCGTGACACCAAAATACGAAGTGATTCGTATACTCTGGAGCTTGCAATATTGGTATCACGAATGATTGGTCCTGTTTTTGATCGACCAAGTTTGAGTAAGGACTCGTATATTAAAATGTCGTTTCGATTTAAACCATATTGACGTAGTATTGATGTTTTCATATTTATTTGTTTATTCTCCTAAACAGGAGAGTTTGCATACTTTTTGATGATTAATATAATAATGCGGTTATTATTAGTTGTCAAATGCAAATATGAAATTCAATAACAAATATATAGCAATAATTGCAATTTTGGCTATTTTAGCTATTGTTGGTGTGTATAAAAGCCCTACAAATAAGGCTATTTCTCCAACACAAAATACTATCAAAATAGGTGGAATTTCCGCACTTACTGGGGTAGGTGTTGCTATCGGTCAGGAGGAAAGAAAGGGGGCACTTCTTGCGATTGAAGAAGTAAATGCTCGTGGCGGGGTACTCGGTCATGATTTGGAGCTGATAAGTGAAGATGTTTCTATCGATAAAATAAAATCTGGGGTATCTGTCGTCCGTAAATTGATTGATGTTGATAAAGTTGTTGCTATCGTTGGTCCGCAGTGGGACGAACCGGCGGCACCGATTTTACCAATCATTGAAGAGTCAAAAGTTCCAATGGTCGGCGCTGATAGTAGTCCAATGCTTAAAGCTGAACATGATTATAAATACTTTTTCTCTACATGGTATGACAATCGAGTTGGTATACGTGAGCTACTTCGTTTCGCACAAAGTCGAGGTTTGAAAAATATTACTATTGTTAAACCAATCGCTGCTGGTTTTTGGGAATACACAGCTAGTATTTTCAAAAAAGAAGCACCAAATTTTGGTGTCAAAATTGTTGATGAGATCAACATTGGTGATCCTTTGCTACTTGATTTCAAAACGACAATTCTTAAAGTTAAGGAGAAAAATCCGGATGCTGTGTTTGTTGTTACTAGTGACTATAACCAATGTATATTTCTAAAACAGTCAGATCAGGTTGGGTATCACGGAGTAAGTTTGGGGACAGAGTCATCTGGAGACCCGACTTCGCTTTCACAGTGTCCAAAACTTCTAGAAAATCGATATTTCAGCACTCCAGTTCAAACAGATAGATACAAAGAATTCGCCGAAAGGTTCAAAAACCGATTTGGTGATTATCCAAGATTTCCTTCTGCCGGTACGGCGTACGATGCTGTTATGGTAATTGCTCATAGTTTGGAAGTAAGCGAGCTCCAAGGTGGTGCCGTCCTTCGTGATGCGATAGAAAAAATAAAAGATTTCAAAGGAGTTAGTTTGCAATCAATTTCCTTTAACAATATCGGTTTCGTGGATACTCCAGAAGATTCGTTTGAAATAAATACTGTGAGAGACGCTAAATTTGTGGGTGTTGAGTACTAAATAGATAGGAGATCTTCGAATCCCTGCCTGCAGCAGGTAGGTCACACATGATGCTCCCCAGTAACGTTTTCCCAATGGATCAAAAAGGTTTATTTACATTCATCTCATCGACAATGATATTTCTGGAAGTAATCAAAATTCTCATTTTTTTATGAAACTCTTGAATAGGCAATGACCCTTCGCGAACATTTGCTAGTACCAGATACCCCTCTTCCTTACTTAAGTCCAAACCGAGAGATATTACTCCCATATTGAAACCAAGTTGAACCTTTCGTTCCTCAGACAAATCATTCCAGTTTTGTGCCCGAGAAAATCTAAGCACCTGTTCACACCCGTGAATAATAAAATTGTTCATATGTTTTCTAGTGGGTAAACATCTAAAGTTACTTCTAGTCTCACTTGGCGGTGTTTCTTGGACGAAGTTCGAACATTGTACGAGCAAAATCCGCAGGATTTTGATTAGCTTGCGACGCGCCGAGCGCGTGGTGGCTTGAAACTTTTCCGTACGCTCGGATTTCGTTGTGAAGCAAGAAGTGCACG
>JABMOB010000039.1 GCA_013204345.1 Parcubacteria group bacterium
AGGTGATAGTGGTAGTCGTCGGCGCGACCACAATGACCACCGAACTCATCGAGTTCCCCGATTGCCGCTGAATCCTCACCTCGATTGTTGAGCGGGTTGAAGATCGGGATGCCGTTGGCTGCCACTGCAATGGCTCCACGCAGGAAGTGGCCCTTGGCGGACTGCGGTGTCTTCGCCGGAACCGGATGCAACGGGATCCGCCACGAGTTTTCACCGACGTACTTCTGCGGCAACGGCACCTGCTGCTGCCAGGCGGTGATGCCGACCATCATCTGATGAACGGGAATGCCATTCGACTCAACGTAGAAGTAACGCTCATCCCATCGAGTCTTGATCGTCTTCAGTTTGACAAACGCTTCGAACGCCTTGGCCATCTCGGGTGCCTTGTCTCCCACAACGCGCGACTGCGTTTGATCGAGCTGCGCCAGCAGCCACGGCAATTCCTGCACGACGAGTAACGCCGCCGCCTGATTCTCGGTATCGGATCGGACTTGTTCAACACGGGCGGGCGCGGTTGCCTGCTGTCGGGGCGAGTGGCCGGGATGGGCCATGGCCCATGAACTTGCCAAGAGCAAGGCGAGCCATGTGGTGACAGAATTTGTGATGCGGAACATACGGAACTCCTGTCGCAACACGCGTTTCGCGTGCCGTTTGATTGAGACGCACGCGAACCGCGTGCGCCCCGTTGATACGTCACTTCTTCGGCTTCTTCTGAGCCTTCTTTTCCGGGTCCCTTTGTCCGCGTTCGGGAGTGGTCGGCCGATTGGGATCGTAATCAGGATTCACGGTTGGGAACTGGGCATCAACCGCCGCCAAATAGTTCTCTAATCGCTCTCGCAGCTTCTTCGTTTCGGCGGGCATGCGTTCGGCGAGGTCGTGACGTTCGCCGATGTCTTTCGACAGGTCGAATAAGAGGCTGCGATGATCTTCATAGAAGTGAATCAACTTCAGATCCCCCAGAAAAATCGCTGAGTGCGGCGTGTCTCCTTGGTAGTGTGGGAAGTGAAACACCAATTCCTCGCGAGGGCGTTTGACCTCGCCGCGACCATCGTTGGCCAGCAACGAGGCGATACTGCCTCCCTCGATTCCTTTCGGCAGTGTATTGGCCG
>JABMOB010000007.1 GCA_013204345.1 Parcubacteria group bacterium
AGAGCAATAGTTTTGTAAACTATAGGTCGTCGGTTCGAATCCGACGGGTGGCTCCAATTTTTGGAAAAGGTCGGGTGAAATCCAACCTTTTTAATTTATAGAATTGTAGTAATTTTATATAGTTTTCAATAAAAGAGTTAGTCTGGTATAATTTTGCTATATATGAAAATTGCCGCTGCACAGTTGGAAATTTTACTAGTTGGTTCCAACCTTATTTCTCATAAGGTTTTTACTGATGCGATAAACAAATCCGAAAAAGAGAACATTCCTATTGAGGAATATTTGGTAAATGAAGGAATAATTTCCGATTTGAATCTGGGCCAATTGATCGCTAACACATTAGGCCAAAGTTACATTAATCTCTCAAGATTAAAAATACCAGAAGAAATTTTGCAAATAATTCCAGAAGTTGTAGCTCGTTCGCGCGGAGTGATAGCTTTTGCTAAAGACGATAAAAGTGTTTCTCTTGGTATGACTGATCCTGACGATTTAGAAATTACTAACACGGTTTTTAAGAGAACTGGGTTGTCAGTCAATAGGTTTTTTATTACTACTCTTGATTTTCAGTCCACAGTATCACGTTACAATTCTAGTGCTAAAGATGCATTGGAAAAGATATTGGCCGAATTAAAAGGTGTTTCTTTGTCGAAAATACAAAAAGAAGCAAGTGTTATTAAACTTGTCGATACAATGATGCAATATGGACAGCTTAATAATGCGTCAGATGCTCATTTTGATCCCTTGGAAGAATCAGCCGTTTTGCGTTATCGTATCGATGGGATTTTGCACGACATTGTTGAAATTCCAAAAAATATTGTAGAAATGGTAGTCGCCCGAGTCAAAATTTTAGCCAAAATGCGCACCGATGAACAGAGAGCGGCTCAAGATGGTAAATTGACATTTGCTATGCCTGTTAGTGATAGTGGAAGCAACGCAGAAAAAAAAGAAAGTAAAAAGATTGATGTGCGTGTGTCTATAGTTCCCACCACTCATGGGGAGAACATTGTTATGCGATTTCTTTCAATTCAAAATCGAGCGTTGTCTCTTGATGACTTGGGATTCTCTCCTGCAGATGCTGAGAAAGTTAGGCAAGCTATTAAAAATCCTGTTGGGATGATTTTAGTCACAGGACCGACTGGAAGCGGTAAGACAACAACTCTTTATGGTGTTTTAAAAATTCTTAACAAACGTGAAGTTAATATTGCTACAGTTGAAGATCCGGTAGAGTATGCCATTGAAGGTATTACTCAAATTCAAGTTAATCCAAAAACTGATCTAACATTTGCTAATGGGCTTCGTTCTATTGTTCGTCAAGATCCAAACATTATTATGGTTGGTGAAATTCGTGACCATGAAACTGCTGACATCGCTGTTAATTCTGCTATGACTGGCCACCTTGTTCTTTCTACTTTGCATACCAATAACGCCGCCACTACTTTGCCAAGACTTCTGGATATGGGTATTGAGCCATTTTTAATTGCTTCAACTATCAATATTGCCGTTGCTCAACGTTTGGTTAGAAAAGTTTGTGAAAACTGTCGTGAGTCTTATATATATTCTGATGATGAAAAATTGTTGATTGAAACTTTGCCGCGTTTAAAAAATTCTTTGGTTAAACGTGTTGGGGAAGATCTTTCCACCCTCCGTCTTTATAAAGGAAAAGGTTGTAAGGTTTGTGAAAATACTGGCTATGTTGGGCGTATTGGTGTTTTTGAGATTTTATCTATGAGCTCGAAAATAAAGGCCGCTATTTTAAATCGAGCATCTAGTCAGGAAATTGAAACTATTGCTGAGTCTGAGGGTATGACTCCAATGTTTGAAGATGGTATTGAAAAAGTGCTAAAAGGGATTACCACAATAACAGAATTGCTTCGTGTAGCAAGTAGTGAGTATTAATTGTATGTTGAAAAACAAAACAAAAAAAAGTGCTTTCAATATAGAAATAAATATCGGCGGTTTTAGTCTAACTGAGAAAGTATTGTTTGCAAAAAATATGGCGGTAATGATTAAGTCAGGGCTCACTATTAGTGATGCGTTGGATATTACAGCCGACTCAATGTCCGGAAAATTTAAAAAGATTATCAAAAGGATTCAGGAATCTGTCGAATCCGGCAACAAATTTAGTGATTCTTTAAAAGAATATCCAAAAATTTTTCCACCTCTTTTTATAAGTGCGGTTTTTGCTGGAGAAACTTCTGGATCGCTTGAAGAAAATCTAGAACATGCATCTGAACAAATGCGCAAAGAAAAGGAATTGTCCGGAAAGATAAAAGGGGCAATGCTGTATCCAATAGTGGTTCTTATCGCTACTTTTGCTTTAGGTATGGCCATCTCCTTTTTTGTTTTACCACAAATCACTCCTCTTTTTGAGGGATTAAATGTAAAGCTTCCAGTCACTACTCGCGGATTAATCTGGTTTTCTCATTTGGTTCAAAATCATGGTTTTATTTTATTCGGAGGCGCTATCATCTTTTTGGTTGGTCTTGTTTATATAACTAGGCAAAAATTTTCTTACCCGACTACTCATTGGTTATTATTGAATTCTCCAGTAATCAAACAACTTGTTAGAAATGCCAATATTGCTAGATTTTGTCGAACCCTCGGTACACTTCTTAAAAGTGGTTTAACAATAAGTGAAGCTGTTGGCATAACAAACTCATCACTTGATAATTATTATTATAAAAAAGCGGTTTCAGATGTGGCCGACCGACTCGGGTCTGGGACTCCACTTTCCGAACATCTTAAGAGGCATGAAAATCTTTTTCCAAAATTAGTTACTCGTATGATTCATGTTGGAGAGCAGTCGGGTAAATTGGAAGATTCACTATACTATTTAGCTAGTTTCTATGAAGAAGAAGTAGATAATAGTGCCAAAACGATGGCTACTGCTATCGAGCCAGTGCTTTTAATTGGAATTGGATTAGTCGTAGGATTTCTAGCTCTGTCTATTATCACTCCTATTTATAGTATAACTGGTAACCTAAAGTAGGTAGTAGAGCAGTAGGGGGTAGGTAGTAGGAAATTTAAAATGGATAATGTAAAAATAGAATCATATAAAGATTTAATTGTCTGGCAAAAAGCAGTAGAGCTTGTGACCGCTATATACAAATTAACAGATCAGTTTCCGAGAGAAGAGATATATGGGCTGACTTCTCAAATGCGTAGATCTTCAGTTTCGATCCCATCAAATATTGCAGAAGGAAAAAGACGCGGAACTCAAAAGGATTATAGACAGTTTTTAATAATCGCATTTGGTTCTGGGTCTGAACTTGAAACACAATTATTGATTGCTAGAAATCTTGCTTTCATAAATAGTAAAGATACTAAGGAAGTTGACAGACTACTTGATGAAATAATGCGTATGTTAAATGTTTTAATTGCTAAGCTCAAATGAAAAAATCTACAACCTACAACCTACAACCTACAACCTACTCCCTATAATCAAGGTTTTACCTTGATTGAGTTATTGATCGTCATCGGTATAACTACCATTTTAGCCGGCGTGTCTTCTGTGGTATATGGGAACCTTCAAGTTTCTTCCCAACTCAACGAAACTTCAGCCCAGATTACTCAAAACCTACGTATCGCTCGCGAACAAAGCAGTTCAGGTTTAAATAATATTGCTCATGGGGTGGAATTTACTTCATCGCAATACACTATTTATCAAGGAGCTTCATACGCTACACGAGATTCTTCTTATGATCGTGTTTATTCACTTCCTTCAGCTGTCACTTTATCTACAACTCTGACTGGCGATGAAGTTCTTTTTTCCAAGGGTGTAGGGATCCCGAGTACAACAGGCACGATTACCATTACACATTCAGTTAATGGTTCAAAAACAATTTCTGTTAATAATCAGGGTATTATCCTTGAGCAATAATGATTAAAAAAATAAATTTACAAAAAGGACAATCACTTATTGAAGTTATTGTGGCGATGGCTATTTTTGCCATTATGTCTGGAGCAATTATGAGTGTGACTCTCGGTAGTCTAAATGGTCTAACCCAAGGCGGAGAAGAAACTGAAGCCAAAGCTTTGACACAGGAGGGAATGGAAGCAATTCGTTCGGTGCGTGATGATGCGTGGAATAATCTTGTTTATAGCCCAGCTTCAGTAGCAACAAGTAGTAACGCTTGGTTTATTTCAGAGGACGTTTCAGAGCTTATCAATAATAAATATACTCGCATCATTACAATTTCTAATGTTTGTCGTGATGGAAGTAATAATATCGCAACTTGTCCCGCAACGTATATTGATCCACATACCAAATTTGCTTCTACTACCGTAAGTTGGTCACCAAGAAATGGGGCAACAAATATAGTAGAACAGTTTGGTTTTATTAGTAATTGGGATTCATATGATTGGACACAAACTGATTGGTCTGGGGGGAACGGACAAACGAATTGGTCTTCTGATACCAAATACGATACAGATGACAGTAAGATTGATGTTACAACATCTGGGGAAGTGAAGTTAGCTACAGTTAGTTCAATCCCGTTAGTTAAAGACTCAGATTTTGAAGGTTCAACAAATACTAGTTATGATTGGCCATTTACGACAGCTGGGAATTATACATATGACACAGATGCTATTGAGGTAACAGGTGGTGTAGCACGATTAAACAGTAGCGGTGGTGATCCAATTGATGGAAATACCAAAGGAATGTGGCATCTGGACGAGGCTAGTGGAACAGTTGTTGATTATTCAGGGAATTCAAATGACCTTTCTAATGTTAAAGGCTCACCTTCCTATAACCAATCTGGTAAATTTAGCACCTCGCTACAATTTAATGCTAATAGTTCTCGATATATTAATAATGGTCAACAGACCGGATTAGGTATTACTGGTCCAATTACCATTGATGCTTGGGTTTATAAAACTTCTGCAGCAACAACCAATCAAGCCATTATTTCTAAATGGCGCGAGACTGGTAATAAACGATCTTATGCTCTAATTTTAAATTCAAGTAATAAGTTACAATTTTATCTTTCAAGTAATGGTTCGAATGCTACCAGTGTTAGTGCGGTAAACCAATTGCCGCTAAATTCCTGGGTACATATAGCAGCTGTTTATGATGGTGTACAAATGTATATTTTTCAAAATGGAATATTAGAAAACTCTATTGCATATAGTGGGGGTATCTCTGATGAGGCAGCATTCGTTAGTGTTAGTGGGGCTGACAGTTTTGATGGTGGAGATGCTTTTTTTAATGGCAAAATAGATGAAGCTCGTGTATCTGATATCGCTCGATGGACTGGAGCATTTACAGTACCAAGTGGAGTATACGGAGCAGTTTCGTATGCTTCAGATAGTCCTACCATTAATCCTAGTAGTTCTTTTACTGAAACTGATGTTATTAGTTGGGATTCTTTTACTGAAATCGCTACTAAAAATGGCGGACAAATATATTATCAGCTCTCTGATGATAGTGGTTCCACTTGGCAGTATTGGGATGGATCCGCTTGGTCAGCTGTCTCTCTGGCTACTGACTATAATACAGCTACGGATATAAATACAAATATTGGAACCTTTGATGTTACAGCCGAAAAGATATTATTTAAAGCTTTTCTGGAAAGTGATGGTTCTCAACAAGTTCAGTTGGACAATATTAATATCGGATTTTCTCCAGCTAGTTCCGCTTGGACATTTAATACTTGGAACAAAGGAAGTGGGGAAGTAACACCAACTGGTACCAGACAGACTTCAGGCGGGAATCCCACTGGATATGCTGATATAGATATTCCGTCAAATGCTAAAAATGATGAAGTTGGAGGATTTTGGCAACAAACAATTGAGGTCGCTAATAACGGAGACACTTTAACTTGTGAATTAGATTGGAAAGTTTTTGATTGGGTAGCTGCTGATGGTGTTGATGATAGTCAGTTGTACGTTTTCTTAGATTCAACAAGTGGGGATCCATCAATTGGTACTGAGATTTGGTCATCCGGTATCTTATCCGGCACATCAGGTTGGACAGGTGTTTCGTTTGATTGCTCAGCCGCAGCCTCAACTGCTGGAACATATTATATAAAGATTGCTCAATGGCTAGATACCGCTAATGCTCAAGATACTGGACCAATTACAATTGGATATGATGATGTCGGAATTAACTCTTCGGCTTCGGCATATCAAACTTCTGGTTCATTTGTTTCTTCCGCTTTTGATATGAGTGACGCTTCTCCGGTTCAAGTTATAGAATGGGATGAGACTAAGCCAGCTAATACAGATATACAAGTACAAGTTCGAACGGCACCAGACTCCGGTGGCTCACATGGAACCTGGACTGATTGGTTCGGTATAAGTGGGGCTAGTACCTTCTTCAGTAATCATTTTGGATCTTTGATACCGATAGATTTGAATGGTAATCAGTGGGTGCAATATCGGGTTGATCTGTCGGGAGACGGATCAGATACCCCTATTTTAGAAGAGATTAGAGTGAATTATAAATAATATCCGCAGATATCACGCAGATTTAATACGCGGATCAAACGCAGAAATATATGAAAGAATTATTATACAATAACATAACTTACGATATCCGAGGCGCTTGTTTTTCTGTATACAAGGAATTTGGTGGGGCTTTTAAAGAAAAAGTAATTGAAAGGTCACTGATTTTAGAACTTAAAAAGCGTAAGCATTCAATAGAGTCTCAAAAGAGAATTGATATCTATTATTTAAATGAAGCTGGTTGAATTAGCTAAGAAGGATGAGTCACTTGGCTCACTTGCCGACCATCTTGATCGCCTTGTGTCGGATCTTCAGTTTCAGGTAATGCAAGCACGTTTAGTGCCTGTGGAACAGATTTTTGCTAGATTTCCTAGGTTGGTGAGAGATACGGCAATGCAGATGAAAAAAGAAGTTAATTTTCAAATTATTGGTGGTGAAATTGAACTCGACAGAACTATCGTTGATAAGTTGGCTGAACCGTTGGTACATTTGCTTAAAAATGCTGTTGATCATGGGGTGGGGCAAAAAGGAACGATTACATTAAAAGCATCAAGAGAAAAAGAGTTTGCGATTATTACTGTTGAAAATGATGGTAAGAATATTGATTGGGAAAAAATTAGAAACACTGCCGTATCGCGCGGTATCATCAATTCCGAAATAGCTTCTAGGTTGGATAAAGCCGGACTAATGGAATTATTATATGTTGGTAGATTGTCTACAAAAGAGGAGGTAACCGAGACTTCAGGTCGGGGTATTGGGATGAGTGTGGTAAAAAGCTTTGCAGAACAAAATGGTGGGCGCTTACAAGTTGAGTCACCACTACTTACCGGTGGGACTCGCTTTACACTAGAATTACCATTATCTATGGCTATTATCAATTCACTTTTGATGGAGGTAGACAGTAAATTATTCGCCATACCATTCTCTGTTATTGATCGATCTGTTAGAATTACTTCGGACGATATAAAAAGTATGGGAGATCAGGATGTGGCTATTGTCGGAGAACAAAATGTTCCACTGGTTTATTTATCAAAATTATTTGCTAAAACTCAGGTGGTGATCGGGGTAGAAAAAATCATCACAGAAAAAACAGATAAAAAAATTAATTCTGTTTTGGCTGTGTTATTAAAACGAGGATCTGAAACGGTGGGGTTGGTAGTTGATGCTCTGCATGATAAATTGGAAATAATCGTCAAACCTCTTCCGTCAGTATTAAAAAAAACCAAGGGATTTTCTGGGTCGACTATTCTTGGTGATGGACAGGCAATTCTTATTGTTGATGCAGTTTCACTTTTAGAAGACTCTGCTCGTTTAGTTAGGACAAATAATTTATAATTTAAATATGGAACCGATACTTACAAATTTACATAAAGATGAATTGGTGGAAATAATAAATATAGGAGCAAGTAAGGCGGCCACAGCTCTTTCCAATATGATCGGGGGAAGAAAAGTGGTTATTCAAGTTCCAGAAGTTTTTGTTGATCACCCGGAAAAAGTGCCAGCATTTGTAGACAATTTACAAAAAGTTGAAACAGTGGTTTTGTTGAAATTTTTAGGCGATACTCCTGGGGTAATGATTTTTAGCTTTGAACCGAAATCAGCTCTCAAACTGGCGTCTTTTCTTACTTCTGGCCATAAGGAACAATTACCAGTTCTTGATGAATTCGACCGTTCGGCTTTAAAAGAAGCAGGTAATGTTTTATCGGGAGCGGTAGTATCTTCTTTATCATCATTTCTAAATTTAAATATTCAACAATCAGTTCCAGATACGGCCACTGATATGTTTGGTTCTATTATTGATGCCATAATCGTAGAAATGAGTGAACATACAAATGAAGTTTTAGTTTTTAGGGTTAATTTTGGAATAATTGATACTAATAACATAGAAATTTCTGGCCAAATGATATTTATGTTTGAACCTCAGGCAACAACAAAAATTATAGAGGCGTTAAAGATTAAATTTCCAAATATTTAGTATGACTTCTGAAATTATAACAATCAATATGGCAGAGATGGCTGTGGGTACAAAAAATACAATCATTAAAACGATGAGTCTGGGTTCTTGTGTGGCTATTGTTATTCATGATCATGAAAATCAGGTTGGTGGAATGGCTCATGCTATGCTACCTTCGCGTAAAGGAGCTCCAAATGACGTTGTGGAGGAAGCTCGAGCAAGTATAAGATCTAATGAAGCGGTTGCTAAATATGCTGACGAGGGAGTCATTAGACTATTTGAGGAGTTGAAAAAGATGGGTGCCAAGCAAGAAAGCCTCAAAGCCAAACTTGTTGGTGGTTCAAAAATGTTTCGCTTTTTAAGCGGAGATGATCATGGTATTGGTTTTAGAAATGCCGAAGCTGCGCGTAAACAGTTGTTGTTGTTGGGTATTCCTGTGGAATCTGAAGATGTTGGCGGCTCAGTAGGTCGTAGTGCTGAATTTAATATAGAAAACGGATTGGTTGAGATAACTACCGTGATATAAAGTCACCTATTATCTTTCATTATCTCTTATCTATTTTACAGCAGTCTCTGTAGTGGATGCTGTTTTTTGTTTATCCATCTCTTTTTGCCAGACATCAAGTTGTGGAATGATTTCGTTTATATCATCTATACTTTTAAAACCGTAATATATATTGTCGTCGATCAGCAATGCTGGTGGTGTGTTTTTTACTTTGTTGATAGAAATCAATGTTTTTATGGCTGAAAGATCTAGGTTGTAGTCAAAGGAGTATACGCGTAGTTGTGGAAAGTCTTCGCGAAGTTTTGTTAAGACATAGCCTTGTTTCTGACACTCCCCACAGTTTTGTGTGTAGAAATAGATGATAAAGACATTTTTTGTTCCACATTTTTCTCTGACTTTATTCATCAAAACAAAGTCCTTGATTTGGAGTAGGGAATAGTAGCGTTTTAGCTCTACGACTTCTAGGTTGGTAATTCCGCGCGTACTTTCTGTAGCTACGAGTTTGTCACCAAGACTCCCGAGCTCTTCAGATAGTGCCGTGCCAGAAACATCTTTACAGGAAAATTGTTCTAATAATGAGGTTTGTATTTCTGAAGATAAAATATTTATGGAAATTTGGTTTTGTATTGAACGAAGTTCCTCTATCTTTTTTTGTCCAAAATAATTACTAATAAATATTGCGGTAAAAAAAATAGCCGATGTGATCACAAAAACCAGCAAGTACTTTTTCCATTCGAGTGTTTTTTTGTCCATATTATTTGTAACGGTTATTTTTGAGATAGGTTCATTTATCTCCACGTGGTAGTTACTGAGAAAGCGACATTGTATAGGGCCTTACCGAGCCATAATGGCGCGATAAAGGCATATAAACAGAGAAAGTAGACAAGATCAAGAGAAAACCTTATCTTTCCATCAACCATCTTTTTTGAAAGGAGGATTAGGATAATGGTGGTGACAAGTAATATTAGGGAAATGATTGCAATGGGCTCTGTATTGACAAAAAACCAATCAAAATGGAAAAATTTAGAGAAATTGAAATTAAGGCCTATTGTTTGGATCTTAATAACTTTTTCCACTAAACTGTTTGCTATTAAGTATAGAAAATTTCCAATAAAATAAAGAGCGGTAAATATGGAAATAGTTGCTACTGGCAAGATAAACAAACCAAGATTACCGTGTTTTTTACTAAAAAATAGATGTTTGTAATCAACCGAATTCTTGAGAAAGCCGTATGTCCACCTTAGTCGTTGTTTATAAAGTGCTTTTAGGGTTTTAGGAGTAACTGTGTAAACGTATGAAGTGTGGGAGTTGGCAATTTTGTAATGATTGTTTTGCATTCGTACAGCCATCTCCAAATCCTCGGTGTTGTAAGCGTGTTTGTAGAGCCCAAGTTTTTTAAAGACTTCGGTACGGAATATAGAAAATGGTCCGGGAGTAACATATATGGCGTCCATATAAGAAAACATTTTTTTGATAAGAATAGCCCAAACGTATTCTACTCTTTGAACGAGTTGAATAATACTCTTTGCGTTGTGCACTTTAATGGATGGAGTTACGGCCATTATTTCTTCATTGTCAAAATACTGGAGCATTCTTTTCAAAGCCATTTTATCTACAAAAGAATCGGCGTCAAGACAACCAACAAGGTCAGTTGTTGTTTGTTCCAAAGCAAAATTTAGTGCTGTATATTTACCACCATTTTCTTTATGGAAAACTTTTATTTGGTTGTTATTCTCAAAAGTTTTCGCTACAGCGAAAGTGTTGTCTTTACTGCCATCATCAACGATTATTATGTTCAGTTTTTCTTTTGGATAATCTAGGTCAAGTATTGATTGCACTGTACCCCCGATAGTTTTTTCTTCGTTGAAACAAGGGACAATCACTGTAACGCTTGGGTAGTTTTCTATAACCCTATCTTCGGACTCTTTTTTCATATGAGGTCTTTTTTCCAAGTATGTGATAAGTAGAAAAACCTCGAAAAACAAGGAAAGATATAACGATGTGTAGATAAAAAGATTGACCATTACGGACTTTTGTATATTTCTCTAATGAACTGATTATAGTCATTTATCCTATATTTTTCAAGTGTAGAATTGAAATATCCTCTATTTTCTATATAATATGGAGATGAAAGATAAAGAAGAAATTGTCGGACATCTCCATCCTGTCACCACCGCAATTCGTCAAGCTTGCGAAGTTTTCAAAGAAATGGGCTTTGTTATTGCCGAAGGGCCAGAAACAGAAGAAGAATTTTTTAATTTCGATGCTTTGAATGTTCCCGCAGATCACCCTTCTCGTGATATGCAGGATACTTTTTGGCTAAAGCGAGTCGCCCTGGGCGACCGCTCGCCCGACCAGAATGGTTTAGGGCTAAAGCCACGTTCAACCAATAAGCTTTTGCGCACGCACATGACGTCGGTTTCTTTGCGCGAATTAGCAAAGAAAAATCTGCCTTTGCGGGTAATTTCTCCTGGCCGAGTTTTTCGCAATGAAGCAACTGACGCTACTCACGAAGCACAGTTTTATCAATTGGACGGTTTGGCGGTTGATAAGCCTGGTAAAATCACAATGACTCATTTGAAAGACACTTTGGAACAGTTTTATAAAAAACTGGCTGGTAAAAAAGTAGAAATGCGTTTCCGTACAAGTTTCTTTCCGTTTGTGGAGCCTGGTGTGGAGGTAGATATAAAATGGGGGGATAAATGGCTTGAAGTTTGCGGTGCAGGGATGCTTCATCCAAATGTTTTCAAGGCCGCTGGGCTTGATCCGAAAGAATGGCAAGGTTTTGCCTTTGGTAGCACGGTTGACCGTATGTTGATGATTAAATACGGTATTGAGGACATTAGACTGCTTTATTCAGGTGATTTGAGGTTTGTTAATCAATTTTGAAATAGATATTAGGCATTAGGCATTAGGCTTTAGGAATTTCCTAGTGCCTAGCGCCTAGGGTCTAAAACCCTAAACAATTATGTTAGTTTCTTATAATTGGCTACAGTCTTATTTTAAAGATAAAATACCGACCCCAGAAAAAATCTCGGAGCTTTTTACGATGAGTGCCTTTGAGGTGGATTCATTTGAGAAAAAAGGAAATGATTTTTTATTTGATATAAAAGTTCTTCCTGATCGTGCTTGTTATGCACTGTGTCACAGAGGTATTGTCGGAGAATTGTCAGCGATTACATCTACTCCTATCCAAGAAATGCAAAATGAAAAAGATTTTCCAAAAATCGGTAAAACTCCAGAGCTAAAAATAAAAATTGAAAACGAAAAACTTTGCCCTAGGTATATTGGACGGAGAGTCTTAAACGTTGATGTTGGACAATCTGAAGGTTGGTTGAAAGAACTTTTGGAAACTATCGGACAGCGGGCAATCAATACTGTTGTAGACTCAGCAAACTTTGTGATGTTTGATATTGGCCAACCACTCCATGCTTTTGACGCGGATAAGGTCAAAGGTGAAATCGTTGTGCGTCTTGCAAATAAAGGTGAGAAAATTGAACTCTTGCATGACACAGAAGTGGCGAAAGGCGGAGTGGTTGCAGAAAGAGAGAGGCTGTATGAGTTTAAAGGCGATGAACTTGTTATTGCTGACGATCTAGGCCCCATTGCTCTGGCTGGTATAAAAGGAGGTGAAAGAACCAAAGTTTCCGAAGGTACGAAAAACTTAATTCTAGAATCAGCAAATTTTGACTCGGTTTATATTCGTAAAATTTCAAATCGTCTAGAACTAAAAAGTGATGCATCAAAACGCTACGAAAATAAAATTACTCCAAATCTTGCAGAGAAAGCGATGGATGAATTTTCTGTATTTTTGGATAAGTTTTGTAAAACTTCAGATACTGTGTTTGGTGAAAAAGTTGATGTATACCCAGAACCTGCCAAACAGAAAAAAATATCTTTTGATCATAAAGACGCAGAAAGGATACTTGGTATCAAAATCCCAGAGAGTGAAATCGTTGACGTTTTAAGTAGACTTCAGATTGGTGTTGAGAAAAAGGTTGATGAAATGGATCTCACGGTTCCATTTGAGCGTCTCGATCTGGTTATTACCGAAGATATCGTTGATGAAATAGCTCGACTTTATGGATATGACAAAATGAAAGCTGTCTCTCTAGAGAAGTCTTCCCAAAAGCCATCTATTTTAAAATCATTTTATTGGTCGGCAAAAATAAAAGATACATTTGTTAGTGAGGGTTTTTCTGAAGTTTTATTGTATACATTGGTTGCAAAAGGGGATATAGAAATAGAGCATCCGCTTGCCAGTGATAAAGCTTTTTTGCGAACTAATTTGTCCGACGGTATAAAAAAGTGTCTGGAATTTAATAGTAGGAACGCAGATTTTTTGGGTTTGGACGCTATAAAAATATTTGAGATTGGCCGAGTGTTTGGCAAAAAAGACCTACCCGCCGAAAAGGCAGGGGAGTATAATTCTTTGGCGATTGGGGTATCTCAGGTTAAAAAAATTAAGGGTGTAACGAGCGAAAATATTATTAAAGAAGCGATTAGTGATGTTGAAAAAACTATTGGAATAAAATTAAGCGGTAAAATTGAAACCACACCGGTCGGAAGTGTGTTTGAGATTAATCTAGATGAAGTTTTTTCTAAATTAAAAAGCCCGTCTTCTATTGACGTCTTAGATGTTCCAAAGGAAAAAGAAATAATTTACAAAAAAATATCAGCCTTTCCTTTTGCTGCGCGTGATGTCGCTGTGTTTGTACCGAATGGGGTTTCTGGTGATAAGGTTTTGGATATTATAAAAAAAGAGGGTGGGGAACTTTTGGTTCGTACGACTTTGTTTGATACTTTTACAAAGACCTTTCCGGATGGTTCACAAAAAGAATCCTTCGCTTTCAGGTTGATTTTTCAGTCTATGAATAAAACTCTTTCAGAGCAGGATATAAGCTCTCTAATGGAAAAGATTACAAAATCTATAAACTTGGAAAAAGATTGGCAGGTTAGGTAAGGGTTGATTGACCCCTCCCTCAGTACGTTGAATATACATTAATGCAGAAAACCTTATCATTTAGAACGGTTGTTCTTCTGAGTGATGGGTTAATATCTGCAATCCACGATTTTTTCTTGCAGACAAATACGTGGGCAGATATTAAAAAATCCAGCCGCTCGAGAGCAGCTGGAGATGGATATTTTTTGCCCCACTTTCTGGTTTAAGACTTTTTCTGTTTCTTTTGTTTGGCGGTTGTTTTGCCCTTTTGCTCACCACCTTCGACTTTGACGGGACTGCCACCCCATGGCGCAAACTGTCCTTTTCTTGCCCCCTTGTTCAATGCGGTGATCGTTGCTTGACTCATACCACTCATAACCTGCCCCTTTTGCCCTTTAGATGGGCTAAGAAAGAAATGAACTTGCGGGTATCCATTTGCCCGCTTTCATATGTATTATTACGCAAAAAAGTTCTTCTGTCTATTTATGGTTGTGGATTAATCCATTGCTAAAAGTCACACAGGTTTGTTTGTACTTTAATCTAAAGTTACCCCTCACATTTTTCAACAAAGTTTATACAAAATATATATTCAGGAAACGAAATTGCTTTACAGCTTTTGAGTGTGGTTCCATTTTCTTTTTACCAAAAAATGTAAGGGGTTAATATTTATAAATCGTGTTTTACTCTTTCAGGTAAAATCACGAGTAAATATTAAAAAAACCCACGCTGTGCCAAAGCGTGGGTCGTATTCAGTTGTTGGTAGGGTTTACCTACCGCGCCGGCTTGCTGTGGTTCGCAAGGCGGCCGCTCCATTTCGTAAACTGGAGTTTCTGCTGCCCGCTCCAGATTGCCCGATAGGTCAACTTGTTCACGATTTGCTCCTTCTTAAAAGAGCCCCTAGATCTGTTGAACCCTTCCTTAGGTCCAACTATTAACAGTATACACCAAAACAATATAAATGTCAAGCATTTATCCACAGTTTTTGGGTCTTTTTTGCCAATAAAGCCCTTATTTTTCTTTGTATTTTCATTATAAGTTTGCTATAATAAACGGGTAAAAATATGCAATAGAAATGCATTTTTTGCTTTAAAATGGCTAAAGAAGAAAAAGAAAATAAAAAGATTTCGGAAAACGGTTCTGCTAGTTATGGAGCCAAAGATATTACAGTTCTTGAAGGTCTTGATCCTGTAAGGAAGCGACCTGGAATGTATATTGGTACCACTGGTCCAGATGGTTTTCATCATCTTGTAACCGAAATTTGGGACAACTCTCGTGATGAAGCGATGGGTGGTTTTGCAAATGATATTGAAGTGGCGCTTCTTCCTGGTAACCGTGTTCGTGTAGTAGATAATGGACGAGGTATCCCAGTAGATATTCATAAAAAGTCAAAAGTTTCTGCGCTTGAAACAATTATGACAACCCTTCATGCTGGAGGAAAATTTGGTGGAGATGGATACAAAGTGTCCGGAGGTTTGCATGGTGTGGGTGCTTCTGTTGTGAATGCGCTTTCTATTTTTACTCATGTTGCAGTTTACAAGGATGGTGGTATTTATGTACAAGAATATAAACAAGGTAAAAAGAAAACATCTGTTAAAAAAGTTGGCTCCACAAAACTTTCCGGTACGATTGTTACTTTTGAGCCAGATGAAGAAATTTTTGGTAAACAAACGTTTGACTGGACTAGAATTGTTACACACCTAAGGCAACAAGCATATCTATTGAAAAGTGTTCGTGTGAGTGTTCTTGATGCCCGTGAATATAAAGGTGATATTGATTTAGACAAAACTTTCTATCTAAGAGATTTAAATCCCGAAACACCATCACAGACTTTTTATTTTGAAGGAGGGTTACTTTCTTTTATCAGATTTCAAAACCAAGAGTTAAAGCCAATTCACAAAAATATTTTCTATGTTGAGAAAAAGACAAATGAATACGAGTCTGTCGAAATCGCATTGCAATATATAGACGATATTTCTTCTAGGATTTTACCTTTTGCAAACAATATTTATAACGCTGAAGGAGGAACTCATATTACGGGTTTTAAAGCGGCCTTGACCCGTTCTTTAAATGCTTATGGTCGTAAAAATAATCTGATAAAAGACAGCGAAGACAATTTTACGGGAGACGATGTTTTGGAAGGTTTGACGGCTGTTATTTCCGTAAAAATTCGCGAGATTCAATTTGAGGGCCAGACCAAAGCAAAACTCGGTACGGTAGAAGCTCGTGGTATGGTGGAGGGCGTCTTCAATGAGTCATTTGAAAGTTTTCTAGAGGAGAACCCAGATGATGCTAAATCTATTATAAATAAGGTAGTTTTGGCCCTAAAGGCACGAAAAGCAGCTAAGGCAGCCAAAGATAGTATTTTGCGAAAAGGCGCTCTTGAGGGAATGACATTACCTGGAAAACTTTCTGACTGTCAGAGTAAAGATGCAAGTGAATCTGAGATATTTATTGTGGAGGGAGATTCTGCTGGTGGTACAGCAAAGTCTGGCCGAGACAGGAGGGTACAAGCTATATTGCCTTTGCGAGGTAAGATTTTAAACATTGAGCGAGCACGTTTAGATAAAATGCTTGCTTCGGAACAGATTAAAAACTTGGTTGTAGCTTTCGGTACAGCTATTGGTGATACTTTTGATATTACTAAACTTCGTTATCATAAAATTATTCTTGCTACAGATGCCGATGTGGATGGCGCACATATCAGAACCCTTCTTTTGACATTGTTGTATAGATTTTTCCGTCCACTTATTGACGCTGGATATATTTATATTGCTCAACCCCCACTTTTCAAAATTAAAAGGGGTAAAGAAATTATGTATGCTTATTCGGATGAAGAGAAAGATAAACTTGTTGGTAAGGATGTTCAGATTGAAGAGCCTTCATCTGAAATAGAGCAGGGTGGAGTTGGGGAAGAGGAATCAGTTTTGACTCCAGAAGAAGAAGCAAAAATAGCTAAAGCATTGGGTCAAGCGCCGACAAAACAAAAAGTTACTATTCAAAGATATAAAGGTCTTGGAGAAATGAATGCCGAAGAACTTTGGGAAACAACCATGGATCCCGCAAGGAGGGTATTAAAACAAGTGACCGTCGAAGATGCCGTAGAAGCTGACAAAGTCTTCGACACTCTTATGGGTACAGATGTACCCTCACGAAAATCTTTCATTCAGTCCAACGCGAAGAAAGCGACAATAGATATATAAATTTAGTTCTTAAAAAATAACTAAATTTATATAAACCCCCTTATTCTACATATTCTATTTATTCTATTTATTAAACGTATTTTACGTATTAAACTAGTTTATATAAAAATATAGACTATCAAATAGAGCGATATATCGCTCTATTTGATAGATTTGAAAACATCCTTCCATCTATTTTTGCCTTGTGGTGGTAATCCGGCTTGTATTATTTTTTCTGCAAAATCCCAAAACTCTTTCTTTTGTTTTTTATTTTTGTATCCATCAGTAACACCTTTGTATAATCCTTTCTCTAGGTTATCTGCAATTCTGCCGACAGTTGAGGAGCTTATTTTGAGAGCGTGACAAATCTCATACTCAGTTATGTCCTCTTGTAACATTATGATAATCGCCAAACGCTTTGCGATCATTATCTTTTCTGTGTAGGTCAGTAGTCCTTTCATTAATGATTGTAATTTGTTTTTATTTTTTGTACTAGCAATAAGATTGATAAATTGATCCTGAATTTGATAGTAGGTTTCTTTTTCTAATTTATTTTGAGATATGTGTGGCATGTAAGTTTGTACTCTTTATCTAGAGGAGAGACTTTCGTTAAGTAGATTTTATTATACAGTAAATAGATATTTATAGCGATATATCGCTCTATTTCATTCGATATATCGCTATAAATTCAAAAGTTTATTACTTTCTAAATTAAAATCAAGAGGGAGATGATAATTTAAACCCACTAACTTTTATTTGAAATTTCCTCGGTAAGTTTGGACAGAAGATCTTCGGTAGAGATTTGACCGAGGTTTCCTTTGTCTCGGCTTTCCAGTGTGACCTTGTCGGCTTCTATTTCTTTGTCACCGATGATTAGAAAATATGGAATTTTGTCTACCTTTGCCTGGCGGACTTTTTTACCGAAACCTTCATCACTAAAATCTTCTTCTACTCTAATACCGGCAGACTTCAAAGATTCAGAAACTTTTTTTGCAAATTCTATGTGTACTTCTCCGATCGGAATTATTTTTACTTGAACAGGGGAGAGCCACAGCGGAAATGCTCCAGCGAAGTGTTCGATAATCACAGAAAGGAATCTCTCAATAGAACCCATAATAGCTGCATGTATCATAACAATAGTTTCTTTTTCTCCTTTTTCGTTGGTGCAAGTTAGGTCAAAATTTACAGGCATATTCATATCAAGTTGTATTGTGGCAACCTGCCATTCTCTACCCAATGAATCATTACCCATAAAATCAACTTTTGGGCCGTAAAACGCCGCTTCACCCGGTGCCTCAATTGCATTCACTCCTTTTTCTTTGACCAATTCTCGCAATTCTTGTTCTGCTTTTTGCCAGATTTTTTCATCACCAAGATATTTATCCATTTGTTTTGGATCATGGAGAGAAAGACGGGGAGTAAGAGTAAATCCGACTGCAGAATAAAACGTTTCTATCATTGTCCAAATGTTTTTCATCTCTTGTTTTACTTGATCGTGTCTACAGAAAACATGAGCGTCGTCTTGGGTTATACATCTTACACGCGATAAGCCGGAAAGTTCACCGGATTGTTCGTCGCGATAAACTTTTGTGGTACTTGCGTATCGTTGGGGTAGTTCTTTGTAGCTCCATGGTTTTCGGTCATAAATTTGAACATGGTGAGGACAGTTCATAGGCTTCATCACAAAAGTATGCCCTTCTCGCGTTTCTATTTTAAATAGCTCGTCTTTGAATTTTTGCCAATGTCCACTCTTTTCGTACAGATCTTTTTTTGTGATGTGTGGAATATCTACTCGTTCATAACCAAATTTCTGACGAAGTTCCCAGACGAAATTATCTAAAACATCGCGCAACATTGTTCCTTTTGGTGTCCATAGTGGGAGACCTGCGCCAACTAGTTCAGAGAATGTGAAAAGATCTAATTCTTTTCCTAGTTTTTTGTGGTCACGCTTCTTTGCTTCTTCAATTTGTATTTCATAAGTATTCAATTCTTCTTTTGTATTGAAAGCCAAGCCGTAAATGCGTGTGAGCATTTTGTTTTTTTCATCTCCGCGCCAATATGCTCCTGCTATGTGAGTAAGTTTGAAAGCTTCTGGTTTTATATCTCGTGCACTCTCCACGTGTCCGCCTCGGCATAGATCGGTAAATTTCCCGGCTGTGTAAAGAGTAATCTTCTCTTTTTTTTCGACAATTTCCTCAATCAGTTCCTTCTTATATTCATTGTCTTTGAAAAAATCTTTAGCTTCTTTTTCTGAGACTTCCTTGTGCTCAAAACCACTCCATGTTTGGAGGATTTTTTTCATTACCTTTTCAATTTTTGGTAATTCTTTATCTGAAATAGGGGATGAAAATTCAAAATCGTAATAGAAGCCATTTTCTATGGATGGTCCGATGCTGTTTTTCGTGTCTGGATAGAGTTCCAAAACCGCAGCGGCCAAAAGGTGGGCAAGCGAGTGTCTTAAATTATTTAAGTCAGTATCTTTATCCATGTGTAATATCATAGCACTTTGCCCTTTTGTCGTATAGTTCTGCTATAATAATATGAGATGCACCTTACATGAATTATAGATCGGAGGCTATATGGAAATGCGTCGTAGAGAGACAATCGCTTTGTTGTATCTGAGATATGCTGTAAAAAAGAAGCTACTTCCTGTGGGGCTTTGTTCTACAGCGTCAGAAATCGCTATAGCAGTCGATTTTTCTTCAAGTGACATTAGACTTTTTTTGCTCGGATTAAAAAATCCCGCTAAACAAGTTCCAAAAAATGATTCCAAGCGTAGGCCAGTGGTTCCTATTTTGAATGCGATTACCCTTCGAAAACAAGAAGAGATGGCATTTGTTTGTTTGAAACATTTCTGCGCCAGAAAACATTTTCCATTTCATACTGATCTTGTGCTTTTCGCAAAAACAGCAAAGGACATCGGAGTTTCCCTGTCGGAGTTTCTAGAATTTTGGAAAATTCTTGGGCATGAGCTGGTAGACGAATCTTTTACAATCCCCGATATTTAGTCCTGTGCGACTAGATACGGGGATTTCCTTATATATTAGAGTGCTTTGGCTTTATCGGTAATGATACTTATGGTACCGTTTCGAGTAGAAATTTTACCTTTTATTGCTACACAATTTTCCGGAACAAAAATTGTTTTGAATTCTTCAAAAACTCTAGGAAAAACCACGGCCTCAATACTACCGGTGAAATCGCTTAGTTTTAGGAAAAGCATGGAATCTCCTTTTTTAGTAATTATGTTTTTTACTTCTTCCAATATCCCCCCCACAACAACAGTCTCTCCTTCTTTTGCTTCTTCTTTTACTTTTCTAATATTTGAATCGCGTTTGTCCAATTTTTCTTTAAATTTATCCAAAGGATGGCCGGAAATATACAAACCGAGAAGCTCTTTTTCCCAAAGGAGTTTATCGGCTTGTTTTGCTTCCGGAGCTTCTTCTAGTTTTAGTTTTGGTACACTAGTCTGATCATCCATAAGGCCGAAGAGCGAGTTCTGATTATCTGCTGTCTGATTTTTCTCTTTGTTATAAGCCAAAATATTTTCCAAATTTGAAAGAAGTACACCTCTTTCTCCAAAATTATCCATCGCCCCAGATTTTATCAAAGCATCCATAGATTTTTTGTTTAGATTTTTATCTTTAATTCTATCCAGAAAATCAACAAGTGACTTGAATTTTCCACCCATTTTTCTTTCGGTGATGATAAAATCGGCAATTCCAATCCCAAAGTTTTTTATAGTGTAAAGTCCGAAACGAATTTGGTTCCTCACCCCAGCGGTTGGAGTATTCTCCAACTCGCTTTTGGGGTTTGCTTCCATTTGTACCACAGTAAATCCACCAAAACTCTCATTGATATTCGGTGGCAAGACAGGAATACGCATCCTTTTACACTCCGCAATAATTTCAGAGATTTTCTCTACATCACCAGAGTCTGCGGTAAGGACAGCCGACATGTAAATAGCAGGAAAGTTTGCTTTCATATAGGCGGTCTGATATGCCACGCGTCCGTAGCTTGCAGCGTGAGCTTTGTTGAATCCATACGCAGCAAATGGCTCGATAAGTTTCCACAACTCTTCTGCTTTTTGTTTTGTCATTCCATTTTTTATCAAACCTTCATTCAGTTTTTCTTTCTGAGCTTCCATTTCTGCTGGGATTTTTTTACCCATAGCTTTTCGGAGTTTATCTGCTTCTAACCATGAATACCCTCCAAGTTTTATTGCGATAAGCATCACATCATCCTGATATGTGATAACACCGTAAGACTGCGAAAGAATATCTTTCATTCGCGGATCAAGGTATTTTATTTTACCTGCATCATGTTTGCGCTCAACGTATTGTGGAATAGATTCCATTGGGCCTGGGCGATAAAGAGCAACCATGGCATTTATGTCGGTGATTACTGTTGGTCTAAGTTCTTTGAGGTAGCGTGTCATTCCTTGACCATTTAACTGAAAAAGGCCGATTGTTTCTCCACGCGCCAACATTTCGAATGTTATTTTGTCGTCCCATGGAATATTTTCTATGTCTATTTTTATTCCGCGAAGTTTCTCTGTGATTTTTACTGCATCAGCAAGAATAGAGAGGTTTTTTATTCCAAGAAAGTCAAATTTTAGGAGGCCAGCATCTTCTACTGCATGCATATCAAACTGCGTAATAATTTTATTTTCACCTTTTGTGTCGTACTGCAGTGGTACATAGTCTGTAAGTGGGGTGGGGGAAATAACAACTCCTGCAGCGTGTACCGAGATATGCCGTGCACACCCCTCGATTTTTTTTGCCATGTCGATAATCTCTTTTACATCCTTTTCTTCTTTGTAGATTTTTTTTAGGTCGGGGACTTCAGCAATTGCTTTGTCTATTGTCATTGGAAATCCCTGCGCCCCCATTGGGATGAGCTTCGCTATTTTGTCGCCGGTAGTATATGGAAATCCCATAGCACGTGCTGCATCTCGTACAGAGCCCCGCGCCATCATCGTACCAAAAGTACCTATTTGGGCGACTTTATCTTCTCCATATTTTTGTTTTGCATAAGCGATAATCTCATCTCTGCGATTGTCGGCATAGTCCATATCAATATCCGGCGCGGAAGGTCTTTCTGGGTTTAGAAAACGCTCAAACGGTAATTTAAATTCTATCGGGTTTACGTTGGTGATATTTGCAAGGTATGTGACGAGTGATCCTGCAACCGATCCTCTAATCGTAGTGAGAATTCCGTGTTCGTGCGCATATTTTAAAAGATCGCTTACAACCAGAAAATACGGAGCGTAACCCTTGTCTTTTATAACTTTCAATTCGTACTCGACTCTTTCTCGGAGCTCTGATGTTTCGGTTAATTTTCTTTTTCCAAAACCTTTCTCCACCAAGTCTCGTAGGGCGTCATCTGCGACCACACCGTCTGGCAACTTATAGTCTGGGAAAACCCAACTCCCAAGCTCTAGCTCAAGATCACACATATTGGCTATTTTTTCACAGTTTAGAATTGCCTCTGGGATTTTTTTGAAGTATTTTTCTGCCTGCACACCTGTTATAAAAGAGAAATTTTCTTCACTACTTTCTAGGCGTTTTTTGTCGCTGAAATCAACGTTGTTTTGGATCGAAATCAAAGTGTTTCGCGCCTGTCGATCTTTTTCATTTATATAATAGACATCATGAGCCGCAACTAATGGGGTTTTACTCTCTTTGGCGATTTCTATCAAAGTTTTCATTTTATCTTCGTGGCCGTCGATTTCCGGATGATGGGTTATCTCTATGAAGAAATTTTCTTCTCCAAATACTTTTTTGTACCACTCTATCAAGTCGCGTGCCTTGTCGTGGTCTTTGTTTTTAATCGCCACGGAAATATCTCCGCTGAAAGATGGCGAAATACAAACTAGCCCTTCTTTGTATTTTTCTAAAATTTCTTTGTCTACTCGAGGTTTGTAATAGAAACCGTCTATATAAGATTCAGTGACAAGCTTTATCAGATTTTTATAACCAACTAGATTTTTGGCGAGAAGTACTAGTCTGTATCGTGAGCTGTCTACTCCAGCTTGTTTGTCTTTACGTCCTCGCACGGCGAGATAGGCGTCAATCCCAATAATTGGTTTTATGTCCGCTTTTTTACAGGTTTTGTAAAACTCAATCGCACCATAAAGATTGCCGTTATCTGTGAGCGCCAAAGCTGTCATTTCACATTTTTTTGCAGCTTTCACCAACTCGTCAATTTTCGGCAAAGCATTGAGTAAACTATAGTGTGAATGTGTGTGAAGATGTATAAATTTTGACATAAAGATACCAATATACGAATGTATGCGAATGATACGAATGGCTACAAATAAGGACCGGAAATTCTTAAGGTTATTATATCAAAAAAGCTGGCGAGTTAGGATATACTAATAGTATGAAGTATGGCACAAAAATAAAGTATATCGTAGGTGTTGATGAAGTTGGGCGTGGACCATTTGCTGGGCCGGTTACTTTGGGTGTTTGTGTTGTTCCTATCGGTTTTAATAAAAAGTTTTTCAGAGGGTTAAGGGATTCCAAAAAACTTAGTCCAGAAAAACGGCAAGAATGGTTTAAAAAAATTAATCAAGAAAAGAAATCTAAGAAGCTTCGTTACTCTGTTTTTTCTGTTAGGGCCTCGGTAATTGATAAGCGTGGACTTTCTTTTGCGATTAATTTTGCTTTAAATAAAGCTCTGTTACTTCTTAAGCTGAAACCGAATCAGTGTTTTATTTTTCTTGATGGGGGCCTCAGAGCGCCCAAAGAGTTTATTTTCCAAAAAACTGTTATCAAAGGAGATGAAAAAATTCCCGTCATTTCTCTCGCTTCGATTGTTGCTAAGGTAACTCGCGACAGAAAAATGGTTTTGTTTGCCAAGAGATATCCAAAATACGGTTTCGAAATTCATAAAGGTTATGGGACTTTGGCACACAGGCGAGCTATAAAAAAATATAGCTCGTGTCAGATTCATCGCAAGAGTTTTTTAAAAAAACTTGATAACAGTTGACCTTTTTGGGTTTTTGTTTATACTTATATTCTATGGTAATAAGAATGAGAAGTACGCGGTCTCATACCGCAAATCGAAGGTCTCATCACAGACTTAAGTCTATGAGTTTTTCTGTTTGTCCAGATTGTAAAAAGCCAAAAGAAAATCACAAAGCTTGTGGAAATTGTGGAAAATATAACGGCAGAGTGGTTACTGATGTTCACGCAAAGATGGCTAAAAAAGCAGCAAAGAATAAGGATAAGGACAAGAAAACAGAAGGGAAATAGTTTTTAAGTTGATAAGTTAAAAGTTTGTAAGTTTTGTTTTTGGTTTTTATGTTCATATGGCAAATAGGCACCTTTCAAGATCAATAGTTACACAATCACTCTTTGAATGGGATTTCAACCAGAAATCTGACAAAGAGGCTATGGAAATATTCCGTCGAAACACGGAAGAGTTTGCTCCCGGTATGGGAGATTTTTCGTTTATGGAGTCGCTTATGGAAAATGTTTTAAAGAAGAGAAAAGACCTTGATGTGATTATTACTAAAGCTGCTCCAGATTGGCCACTGGATAAAATCTCAATAATTGACCGAAATATTTTGCGAATCGGGCTATATGAACTACTTTTCGCTGATAGGTCACAGGTTCCTCCCAAGGTTGCTATAAATGAAGCGATTGAGCTAGCAAAAACTTTTGGTGGTGATACTTCTGGTAAGTTTGTGAATGGTGTTTTGGGTGCTGTTTATAAAGAAATGGGTGAGCCCGGCAAGGAAGAGCAATCTAAAAATAAAGTAAGAAAAGATATCCCTGATGAACTTGCGCCGATAGAAAAACTCGGTGGGGCGGTGGTGTATGCTTCAGACAATGGTGAAATATATTTGGCACTTGTCCATGATGTTTTTGGACACTGGACGCTTTCAAAAGGAAAATTAGAACCAAATATTGATGTGGAGGAAGGTACCATAAAAGAAATGAAAGAAGAGCTTGGTTTGGATGTTGTTATAAAAGAAAAGCTCGGTGACAATCAGTATATTGCCTTTGATCCAGAGAAAGGTAAAATCAGAAAACAGGTTAATTATTTCTTAGCAGAAGCCCCTTTTGGAGAGTTAAAAAAACCAGAATCATGTGGTTTGGATGACATAAAATGGTTTAAACTTGCTGATATTCTTGATTTAAACTTTTATAACGATATTTTACCTCTCGTCACGAAAGCAATCAACATATTGCTAAAGAAGTAACTTTTTGATAAACATACTTCTATGAATATTGATTTTACCCAATTTGAAAAACTTGCGGGTGTGAAGTTTAAAGACAAAAACCTTCTTAAACAGGCGTTTCTTCATCGTTCCTATATAAATGAAAATAAGGGTTCTGGGCTAGATCACAATGAGCGTCTGGAGTTTTTAGGTGATGCAGTTTTGGAGCTGGTTATTACTGAAGAGCTTTATGAAAAATATCCTGCAAAACCGGAGGGGGAATTGACAAGTTATCGCTCGGCTCTTGTAAATGCAGTGACTTGTGCACAAGTTGCAACCAATTTGAGTGTAAACGATTTTTTACTTCTTTCTCGCGGTGAGGCAAAGGATACCGGTCGTGCTAGACAGTTTATTTTGGCGAATACTCTAGAGGCAATTATTGGTGCGATTTATCTTGATCAAGGTTACGAATCAGCCAAAAAATTTATTGCAAAAAATATCTCACCTTTAATTGATGATATTATAGAAAAACGTGCTTGGATTGATGCAAAAAGTTTGTTTCAAGAAAAAGCACAAGAAGTGGATGGTATTACTCCAGCATACAAAACAGTGAAAGAAACTGGTCCAGATCATGATAAGAAATTTACAGTCGGTGTTTATCTCGGTAAAGAGCTCGTCATCTCTGGTGAAGGAGATTCTAAACAGGAGGCGGAACAAGACGCGGCCAGAAAAGCGTTGGAAAAAAAAGGATGGGAATAGATAAATGGTTATGGACGAAAAAATAAAAGAGCTGGAAAAAGAGGTCGGTTATATAAAAGAAAGAAATAAGCGAGTAGAAGCCGACAAAGCGTGGGAGGTGAGTATGGTTAGGATGCTTTCCCTAACGGTAATTACATACATAATCGCTTCTTTGGTTTTATATTTTATCGGGGTTAATAATTTTCTACTTAGCGCACTTGTGCCGGCTCTGGGCTACTTTCTATCTACCCAATCATTGCCTTTTATAAAGAAGCGCTGGATAAGTAAATTTATCTCTAAGTAAGAGCCTTAAACAGAGGCTTTACTTTTTTATACTCAAGAAAGGTGCTATATTTATAACCAATGTATTCTGTAGCAGAATTTTAATTTATGTATCTCAAAAGCCTAGAAATCACCGGTTTTAAATCTTTTGCCAAGAAAAGCAATTTGGAGTTCAATACTTCTATTTCTGCTATAGTCGGGCCGAATGGTTCCGGTAAATCAAACATTGCCGAGGCTTTTCGTTTTGTTTTGGGCGAACAATCTATAAAATCTTTGCGCGGTAAAAAAGGTGAAGATCTCATTTTTAACGGCTCAGGAGATGTAGGCAAGGCAAACAGAGCCTCGGTAAAAGTTATTTTTGATAATAGCAAGAAATTTTTAAATATTGATTTTCCCGAGGTTTCCATTGAGCGAGTGGTTTTTCGAGATTCGGTCAATGAATATTATATAAACGGTAGCCAGGTGCGTTTGCGTGACATTTTAGAACTTCTTGCTTCTGCGCATATTGGCTCGTCCGGTCATCATATAATATCTCAAGGAGAGGCAGATAAAATTCTTTCAGCCAATTTCAAAGAGAAAAAATCCATTATTGAAGATGCACTTGGTCTAAAGATCTATCAATATAAAAGACAAGAAAGCGAGAGGAAGCTTTTGAAAACGGAAGAAAATATAAAATCGGTTGAATCATTGCGTCGCGAGATTGCTCCGCATATGAAGTTTCTCAAAAAACAAGTAGAGAAAGTGGAGAAAAGTTTAGAAATGAAAGAGGATCTTCGTAATTTATACAAAGATTATCTTAAACGTGAAGATGTTTATGTAAAAGAGAGTCGTAAGAAAATTAATGAAGAAGGGTCACCCCTTCGTTCTACTCTAAAAGAACTTGAAAATAATCTAGCAAAAGCCCGCGATATTTTGTCTAAGTCTTCTGAAAAAGATAAAAAAAGTGATGAAGTGTTGTCTGTGGAAGAAAAAATAAAGAAAGCGCGAGATGATAAAGATAACTTATTGCGGGACGGCGGAAGAATTGAAGGAGAAATAAATTCTCTAAAAAAACTCATAAGTAAACAGAAGGAGCTTGGTAGTTTGGTTTCTCAAAAAGGTGTTGCTTTGGATGAGGTCCAAACAATGTCATCAGAGATTGAAGATGTGATTACTGAAGCAGAGCAGGAGACGGAAGTAGAAAATATTTATAGTATTTTAAAAGAAATTCGAAGTATTATTGCGCGTTTTATTTCTAAACATAAAAATGAGGGAGAGGATTCTTCGGGGAATGAATATCAGGCTGAAGTAGATAAACTTATTTTTGAAAAAAGTAATCTTGACCAAAAGATTTATGAAGCTGTGAATACAGAGAAAGCTTTGCTTGCTAAATACGAAGCATTAAAAGAAGACATTGAAAAAGAAAAAGATTCTAGTCGTGATGCAGAAAGAGCGGTTTTCAAGATAATGTCAGAACAAAATGAGATTATTTCAAAACTCAATGCCCTCAAAGCTTTTTCTGATAAGTTGGCTGTAGAAGAAGAGAATCTAAAGAGAGAGCTTTCTGAGGGGGCTGTTCTTATTGGTAGGGGTATAACTGATTTTGTGGAACATACTATAATGGATGAAAATGGGGTAACTTTGTCTGTGGATGGTGTGTGTGCAGAGCCAAGAAATCTCCAAGAAGACAGAAGACGTGCTATTGAAAAGATAAAAATACGACTAGAAGATGCTGGTTTGGGTGGTAGTGAGGAAATAATGAAGGAATATAAAGAGGTTAGCGAAAGAGATGAATTTTTGGCGAAAGAATTGGTTGACTTGGAAAAATCAGCAGTTTCTTTAAAACAACTTATCTCAGAACTAGAAGAAAAATTGAATACGGAATTCAAACTGGGTGTTGAAAAGATAAATAAACAATTTCAGCAATTTTTTACACTTATGTTTGGTGGAGGACAGGCATCACTTTCTATAATAAAAGAAAAGAAACGACGTAGATCAGATACAGACTTAGGTGGCGTAATGGATATGGATAATATATCAGAAGAAGATTTGGGTGACGAAGAAGGAAAAGGGGCCGTTGAAATCGAAGAGGAGGGAATTGAAATTGCTGTCAATTTACCTCGCAAAAAAACCAAAGGTTTAATGATGCTTTCCGGAGGTGAGAGGGCGCTTACTTCTATTGCCTTACTCTTTGCAATTTCTCAGGTGAATCCTCCGCCGTTTATTATTCTGGATGAGACGGATGCCGCTTTGGATGAGGCAAACTCCAGAAAATATGGAGACATGGTAGAAAACCTTTCAAAACATTCACAGTTAATTTTGATTACTCATAATAGAGAAACCATGTCTCGGGCAGGGATTCTTTACGGTGTCACTATGGATGGCGGAGGCGTTTCTAAATTATTATCTATTCAGTTTGAAGAAGCCGTTGTTGTAGCGAAATAGAACTTAGTCTATAAAGTCAAAAGTCCATAAAGTCCTTAAAGTAAAAACGGCTCTCATTTTAAAATAGAAGTTTATATAAAGTGGTGTTTATTTATGCAAACACATAGTCCAAAGTTTTTTTGTTTAAATCGGCACCGGTAATTTTTATACGAACCTTATCTCCGAGTGAATATTTTTTCTTTTTCTTTTGTCCGACGATGGCATAATTTTTGGGATCTAACATATAGAAATCATCTTTCATATCGCGTAAACGTACCATTCCTTCAGATTTAGTTTCAGCTTCTTCTACATAAAGTCCCCATTCAGTGACGCCGGAAATAATTCCTTCAAATGTCTCGCCGATATGTTTCGCCATATACTCTACTTGTTTGTATTTTATAGAAGCACGTTCCGCTTCAGAGGCAGAAATTTCTCTTTGTGATGAATCCATAGCCATTTTTTCATACTTTGCAAATTCTTGAGAGGATATTTTTTCTCCATGGATATGTTTGAATAAAACCCTTTGCACGAGAAGGTCTGGGTATCTTCTGATGGGTGAAGTGAAATGTGTATAGTATTCAAAAGCCAAGCCGAAATGTCCGATGTTTTTGGTGGAATATATTGCTTTTGCCATTGATCGAATTGCTGCAGTCTTTATCAAAGATTCTTCAGCTTTTCCTTCTATTTTTTTCAAAAGACTTCCAATATCTCTAGACGTTACTCCTTTTGCACTAATCGGTAGTTCATAACCCAAGGCACGTAAAAAGACGGAGAGATTTTTAATTTTTTCTTTATCAGGAGCATCGTGAATTCTGTATATAGATAGTCCTCCTTTTTTCTCCAAAGCTTTGTACAAAAACTCAGCAACTTCTCTGTTTGCGAGGAGCATAAATTCCTCCACAAGTTTGTGCGTGTCCAATCGTTCTTTTCTTATAACTTTTATTGGCACTCCGGCGGGGTCAAGAACAAATTTCACTTCGTCCGATTCAAAATCAATGGCACCTTTTTTGAATTTTTCGGCCTGAAGTTTTTTGGCAATATTATTTAAAGTGGTGAGCTCTTTGTGATACAACCCTTTGGAATCGTCCAAACTTTTCTGTGCTTCTTCGTAAGAAAATCTTTTATTGGAATTGATTATTGTTTTTCCAAACCATCGTTCGCTCACGTGTCCCTCACCATTTATCTTGAATACTGCGGAGAAAGCCATTTTGTTTTCATTTGGATTCAAGCTACAGAGGTCGTTTGAGAGTATTTCCGGAAGCATTGGAATTGTTCTGTCTACAAGGTATACAGATAAAGCGCGTTTGCGTGCCTCTTTGTCTAATTCACTTCCTTCTTTTACATAATGCGAGACATCTGCAATATGTATACCTATCTCATATTTATTTTCACCCAAATTTTTGAAAGACAGTGCATCGTCAAAATCTTTCGCATCAACTGGGTCTATGGTAAAAGTGAGGGTATCTCGGAAATCTTTTCTTAGGGCAACCTCTGCCTCAAAAAGCCCCTTTTTTTCTTCGGCGATTTTCTTAGCCTCCTCTTCTACTTCCGATGGAAAGCTGGTATTAAAACCTTTCTCAAAAACAATCGATTCCATCTCTGTATTGTGTTCGCCCGCTTTACCGATTACTTTTAGAATTTTACCCTCTGGATTTTTTTTGCCATTTTCCCATCCAGTAATTTTCACTAGAACTTTATAGCCGTCCTCTATATCTTTACATTCAGAAGAGGGGATAATAATGTCTACGTACATTTTTTTATCGTCTGGCACCAAAAAACACATCTTGTCGTTTTTCTGCAAAGTCCCAACAAACTCACTTTTTGCTCGTTTTTCTATTTTTATGACTTCACCTTGAATACGAAGACCTTTTACTGGTTTGTGGATAAGGACTTCAACTTCGTCATTGTGTAAGGCCGTTTTTAGAAAATTACTGTCTATCTCTATGTCTTCGTCAAAATCTGGCGCCGTAATATAGCCAACCCCTAGAGAGTTGACACTTATTTGACCTTTTACGATTTTGTCTTTTTTTGTGGCAAGCTTTGCTTTGCTACCGAGGTCGCCTTTAAATGACTTTTCGATAGGTTTTTGTTTTGGTTTTTTTGCGTGGTTCTTGTGGGGAGTATTTTTCATGTCTGTCTAATCTACAGTAAATCAGGTAATTTATCAATTTTTGTAGTGTTTAGGTTTGAACTTTACAGGCTTTAAACCTGTCTGCGTCGCGCTTGACGCGACAGGCAGGCTTGGGACTTTAAGACTAACCAAAGGTTGACCCTTTGGCTCGCTTCTGTTAGTATAGCCCGTATGTTAAAAATTCGATTACAGCGAGTTGGGCGAAAGCATGAGCCGACATTTCGTATTGTAGTGACTGAATCTCAAAATAGCACAAAGAGTGGGCGGTCTTTGGAAGTGCTTGGTGCTTATGATTCTCGTCGAGGTGAAAATGTAGAACTAAATGCAGAACGTATAAAATATTGGATGTCCAAAGGGGCAAAAGCGTCAGGTACTATGCATAATATTCTCGTAGAAAAGAAAATTATTTCTGGCAAGAAAATCAATGTTCTCGGTAAAAAGAAACCAATTGTTAAAGAAGTTAAAGAAACTGAGGAAAAAGAAAAAACTCCAGTAGCTGATAAAGCACCTGAAGCTGAAACTCCTGCCAAAGAAGCTGGCGCTACCCAAGCTCCAGTTGTCGAAGTACCAAAAGAAGAAGTTGCTTCTGTGGAGAAACCCGTTGAAGAAGCTAAGGTTTAGACTTCTCCCTAAGTCACTTCGCCTTAGGCGAATGATTGGGCAAGTAAATTTACAAACAGGAATTACTTGGGAGTTTAACTCCCAAGTGGGAGATTATCGAAACTCTTGCTAACGCAAGGGCTTTTTTATATAATATAAGGTAGAACAGAAAACCATGTCCGGTATTGCTGTTCATTAATAGTTAACTGAATTTCTATATATGGAACAAGACGCACAGTTTTTAGAGTATGTTGTTAAAGCTTTGGTAGATAATCCTGGAGATGTAAAAATTAAAAGAACAGTAGATGAAATGGGGGTGCTTATGAATCTTGATGTGAACCCCGCAGATATGGGTAAAATCATTGGACGAATGGGGAACACCGCAAAGGCGATCAGAACTTTACTTCGAGTTGTTGGAATGAAAAACAACGCGCGAGTTAATCTAAAAATAAATGAACCGGAAGGAAGTACAAGAGGGGAGAATACCCCTAGTGCTTCAGGCGAATCAAGCGCTCCTAGTGCCCCAGCTGAATCAAGGGCTGCAAAAAGCGTAGACGAAGCGATGGCGGACCTCAAGATCTAAAACTAGTTAGTAGATAGTAGTCTATAGTTAGTAGAACCAAAAAACACCCCCGCGGGTGTTTTTTGTTAACCAATCAAATTTTTCTGCGAACAACCTCAAAACTTATATCTTGAGGTCTGTGGGAATTAGGAACATCAAAAAACATTCCTGCGGGTGTTTTTTGGTTTATTCAATCTAAACTTTACTTTTTAATAAATAGGTGCAAGATAGTATTTGGAAGAAACCTTTGGTAACAAAACTTTCAGGAGATGGTAAATGGAAGTCACACATATGCAGGGAGCAGGAAAAAAGGTTGGAAGGAAAAGACAAATAGTTGCCGGCAAAAATCTTACAACAGGACAGATGGCAAGACTTTGTTCCCTTTCCCTTCAAACGGTAATTCGATCATTTGATCGTGGAGAAATTGAGGGAGGATTTGTCACACATGGATCAAACCATCGTCGTATTCCTTGGTATGCTTACATTGCTTTTGCTAAGGCAAAAGACATACCTGTTGTTTGCGATGATGTTTCTGTTGAGTCTGTTGTTTTAGGTGACGCAAATCAAATTATTCTGAATCGTCAAATCTTTACTACAGGTGAGGTTGCCCAGATTTGCGGGGTTGTGTCAAAGACAGTGTGTCGGTGGATTGATTCAGGTAAACTTATTGCGCACCGTATTCCTAGTTTAAGAAAAGACCGTAGGATCACTCTACCAAACCTCACTTGTTTTATGGAGGCAAATGGTATACCTTTACCCCTTCTTTCGACACTTTCCGGTAAGAGTGAGGAACATATCCGTGTCGCGATTTTTTGTGTCCAGGCCTCCTTACTTGAGGGTGTTCTGAAAAATTCTGGGCATTCTTTGGAGTTTATGAAACCAAATTTTGAGGGTGGAATGGTTATAAAACAATTTCGGCCACATTTTGCTGTCTTTGATCTTCGGCACGGTCAGGTTCCTTTGTTTGTTGATATTGTCAAAAGTATTAAGCGTTGTGTTGATATTAGAAATCCCATAACGACCATCGGTTTGCAGAGGGATTTAAACTCTAAGCGTCAGGATTTTTTTGACCATATCGTTTCTACACCCCACAGTGTGAATGAGGTCATTAGTAAACTATCAGGCTAGAAGTAAAAGGTAACTTCTACTAAATGCTCGGACTCACCTGTTTTATGGTGGATACGAGCATTTTATTTACAAAATATTTTAAAATGGTATTGTTTATCCTGTAAATGCTCGGACTCACCTGTTTTATGGTGGATACGAGCATTTTATTTACAAAATATTTTAAAATGGTATTGTTTATCCTGTTAAATACAACCAAAGATCGTTAGTGTCAGTGTATTTAGCAGAATAAAATGAATTTTCATATCATTACACTTTTTCCAGATGCTTTTAGCTCGTATCTAAGCGAGTCTATTTTGAAGCGCGCGATTCTAGACAAAAAAATAAAGATTAAGTTTTACGACCCTAAAGATTTTGAAAAGGATAAGAAGAAAAGAGTTGACGATAGGCCTTATGCGGGAGGGCCTGGAATGGTTATACGCGCTCTGCCCGTCATCAAAGCTATCGAACGGGCAATAGCGCAGTCGAAAGCTTATAAAGTCTATAAAGTCCGTAAAGTTGAATCAAGAAAGCAAAATTCAAGGGTTAAGATTATTTGGTTGAGTCCAGGGGGAAAACAATTTGATACTATTTACGCAAAGCAAACAGCTAAAAAGTTTAAGGACATAATTATTGTTTGTGGTAGGTACGAAGGTATTGATGCGCGAGTCAAAAAAGTTTTCAAAATGGAAAATATTTCAGTTGGACCATTCGTAGTCACTGGTGGGGAATTGCCGGCGATGATTATTTTGGATTGCATCTCTCGTCAGGTTCCCGGTGTTTTAGGTGATATAAATTCTTTGGAAGAAAGCCGTACTGCTTCAAGTGATGTTTACACACGCCCTGAAGTTTTTGAATATAAGAGCAAAAAATACAGAGTACCAAAGGTTCTTCTCTCTGGTGATCACAAAAAAATAGAAGAATGGCGAAAGCGCTCCGCCTAAGGCGGACGCTTGCCCAGTCAATTCGCCAATGGCGAATTAACTTAGGGAGAAGTAATCGAAAGTCCTTAAAGTGATTAGATTTTCTGAGGGTCATAAGACTTTAAAAGCCCCTTATCCACAGATGTGGATAAGGGGCTTGACTTTCAGCTTCTAAGGGTATAGACTTTTTCCACTTGCAATCAAGATTGAGTTATGAGTGAAAATGCAATATTTATAGGGGTTAATTGTATATTGCACATCTTGCCTACATACAATAAATAAGTTCGGTGAGCATTTTTCAGTGCCTTTTCTGATGGAGGCAATTTTTTCGTTTTGTTATTCCCATTATTAATAGAGGGTGATATTAATTTTAATAAAAACACGTTATGTCATTACAAAAGGAGAGTAATGTAAATGTTAACGCACGGGAGAAAAAATATTTTGGTAAATTTAGGGAATCACTTGTGCCGATTCCAAATCTTGTAAAGTCACAAGTCGATTCGTTCCAGTGGCTTATGGAAAAAGGACTCAAAGAAGTCTTTAGTGAGTTTTCTTCTATCAAAGATTATTCTGAGAAGAAATTTCAACTAGACTTCACAGGTTTTGAGTTATCAGAACCAAAGTACGATGAGTATTACGCAAAAGACAATAAACTTTCCTACGAAGCTCCTTTGAAAGTAAAAATAAGATTAAAAAATCTTACTCTCAATACTACAAAAGAACAGGAGATTTTTATGGCAGATTTTCCTCTGATGACAAGTCATGGGACATTTATCATAACTGGAATCGAAAGAGTTATTGTTCCTCAGCTTGCACGTTCATATGGAGTGTTTTTTACTTCTCAAAAGGTAAAAGGCAGAACTCTTTTTGGTGCGAAGATAATTCCTTCCCGTGGTGCTTGGATTGAGATTGAAACCGATGCTGATGGTGTTATATATGCCAGAATTGATAGAAAGAGAAAATTCCCAATAACCTCTCTCCTTAGAGTATTGGGGGCTCATACTGATAAAGATATTTTTGCAGTTTTTCCAAACAATCCAAATGCAAAAACTACGATTGAGAAGACTTTGGCAAAAGATCATGCAAAAAATTTGAATGACTCTTATATAGACATGCACAAAAGACTTCGTGACGGAGATCTCGCCACTGTAGATAATGCAAAAGAGTTTATAAACTCTGTATTTAGCGAAGATAGGTATGACCTTTCACGTGTCGGGCGATTTGGTTTCAATAAGCGATTTGGAAAAAGTTTAGACGAAAAAGAACTTACTAAGAAAACGATTTCAATTGCGGATATGGGAATAATTCTTTCTCATGTTATTCATCTAAACAATACTCCAGATGCTATGGAAGATGACATAGACCATCTTGGTTCTAGACGTGTTAGATATGTCGGTGAACTTTTTCAGCAAAAAATCAGGGTTGGAATGTCTCAAATCAAACGAAATATTCAAAACAGAATGTCCACTGTGGAAGCGGACGTGACTTTGCCTGTACAATTTATTTCACCCAAGCCACTACAGGCTAGAATAAAAGAATTTTTCACTACAAACCAGTTGTCGCAGTTTATGCAACAGGAAAATGCTCTTACCGAAATAGAGCATTTGCGAACTCTCTCTGCTTTGGGTCCCGGAGGTCTAAACCGAGCAAGAGCAGGTTTTGAGGTTCGTGATGTGCATCCATCTCACTACGGCAGACTTTGTCCGATTCACACACCCGAAGGTCCAAACATTGGTCTTATTTTACGTCTCTCTGTTTATGCTCGTATCAATGATTTTGGAATGA
>JABMOB010000008.1 GCA_013204345.1 Parcubacteria group bacterium
GTACTCGCCAGTGCGTGGGGCTTTCTCCGAGCGTACGATTTTGGTCAGAGCCACCACGCGCTCCGCGCGTGGCACATCATTTGTTTTGAAAATAGGTTCGAGCTTGGTACAATAAAGACACAAATAAGAAAAATACCCGGTGAACTCTGGTATTTTTCTATATTTTGCAAGGATAGGAAGCACAAATTGCTTCCGTGGGGGAATCGAAGCCTGATTGAGCCCCTCACCCAGTCGTAAAAGACTGAATCAATAACACTTATTGTTAAGAGAAAATATTATTAGCTGGGTGAGGGGCCAATCAGGGTACTGCTCCTGTAAGGAGAGGTTCCCCCATCCCGCACCAGTATTTTATGAAAACTAAAACACAATATTATGCAAAATCTTTTGAAGAGGATTTGTTTTGAAAACCCTTAAAAACAAAAAGAAGGTAAACTTTCAATCGATAGAGGATATTGTTAAAAAAAATATTATAAAACCAAATACAAATAGCTTTGGAAGAAAAAGGAGGCTTGCTTGTTCTTTTATACACAAAAACTATCTAAAAACATATAGGTCGCAGGGTTTAATATTCAAAACTAAACAAAAGCCTGAACTCATTTATCCATTTGATCTAGTTATATTAGCTGATACAGATGATATCAAGGTTCAGTACTATCGGATAAAAAATAATTTGCATTTTTACTATAATCACAAATTAATACCTGGCTTTGAGCAGTTTGTTTTTAAGAATATACAAAGTTTGATAAAGAAATTTACAACTTTAGATAAGGTTTGGACGGAGGTCAATAAGTTTAGAGTGGCTGGTGGACACGATGTTTTGTTGAAATCAAAATTTAAGCTTATCCAATACAACGAAGTTATTTTCCAAAAACAAGTTAGGATAACCCCCGTTGCTGTATTTGGATACAAAAAGAATTCGAGAGATATGTCTAGAAAATTAGGTCTTCCTCATTTCCGAACAGCTAAGGATTTTTATGAGTCACTGTAATAAAGATTGGATATTAAAAACCCCGACAGCTAGTGCCGGGGTTTTTGTTAGTGTAATTTTTTATAGAAAGTCTGAAATATCTGTTTTTGAAACTCAGCAATTCTTTTACTTTCAATAACCATTGCTGTTTCAGTATTGTAATCTATATAAGCTACTTTGTTTCCGTATATAATTTCAGTCACATTGTGCTCAAAGGGCCCAAAATCATCCGGCATAACTTTTGTAAATCTATCAAGACTTGGTTTTTTATGAACTGCAGTCTGGGAGTTTGTAATAACTTGTCTCTGTAATTTTTTATCATCTCGCATTTTACGATAAATTCTCGGTAAATATTTGTCTTTCTTTTCGTTACCATCTTTATTAGAGCTATATCTATAAAACACATCTCCCTTTTTTAAACTTCTAACAACATCATCAAAAATTCTTTTTGTGCCATCTTTACCTTCTAGAAATCTTACCCTTGGCTTACTCTCGTGTTTTCCATAGGTATCCTCAAGATCCGGTAGGATTTCAAAAAAATCTATTGTTAAGTCATCAAATAAAGACTCTAGTCTGTTGGGTGGTTCAGCGCTGTACACGGAACCTTTTTGTTTCTTGCTCTCTGTTATTAAGTTTTTCTGCAATAGGGAAGGGATGGCCTTATATATAAGGGGTCGATGGATTGATGTCCTCTCGGAAATTTTTGAGATATTTGCTGTACCGATCTCTAATAAGGCTAAATATATGGCGCTTTCATTTTTTGTTAGCCCTAGTTTCTCTAAAATTTCTTTTTTGTCCATAAAATCTTATTTAAATGTAAATTGAAGTTACAAACATTATATATAAATATAACCTTAAAATCAAACAAAAAACTAGATTCTGAAAGGTATTTATGTATTTGTAACTAAATATTACACCTTTTATGAGTAGAAAGACCTTATAAATAAGGATCTTTGGGAATCACCCCGATTCTTATTACAAGAAAGCAACGAAAACCAAGCAAAGTCAAGGATACCCGTGTATGCTCTTCACAGAAACGGTACCTTGAAATCTCTAGGAAAGGAACAGAGCATGACTTCAAGTGGAACGGTAATGTGCGGGCGCGTGTTTGTAGAAGATTGGCAATACTCACGTGCAGTGATTGTCGAGGATCAGCGGGTTCTGATGGAAATCGCCAGGACGAGTAACAATTGTCACCATTGTCCAACCTGCCGACGCCGAGTTAACACTGTCGAGCAGGCACTCAGCAACAGTTCACTTGTCTGGAAATGGGAATACCTACCCATGGGCGGAATGTGGCTTGCGATCTATCGAAACGAGCAAGAAGATCCGATCACACTGATCCAGAGAGCCCTCGGGCTCAACATCTCAGTAGCTTAACCGTAGCTACGTTCCTTAGGGCGACCACCGGGTCGCCCTTCTTATCAAGCTCATGAAAGTTTCGTGAGTTTGTAGGAAATGTTCTTTGAAAACAACAAACATAATTTACCACAGGAGAATTTCTATGGAATGTTCGAACTCAAATCTGTGTCCGTACGCTGAAATTTCAGTTTTTCGTTCTCGAGATGGATCCTACGGTATGCATGGTCAGACTGGATGGGACGATACTCCATACTGGGTAATGCACGCTGCTTATGTGGTCTGCATCGAGGTCGTCGGCTTTACCAAGTGGGGACCTTTTACCTACCACCATCCGCGAGCACGGAGAAAACACGCAAGGGTCTCCCTTGTCAAAATTTCCAAGGGTTTCTTGTATAGAGATTCTTCGAAAGAGGTAGATGCTCCAGAGGAGAATCTCTCAGGCATTCGAGAGCTTGCTGAGGACAAAGCTCTCAGATGTGCCGAGATCTTTGAGGACAGAGGCATACCCGTGAGGTTTAAATTCGGATCTGACTTCTCCTCAAAAAATCTGGAGAAAAGGGTTGATTGGATGACGGAGCCTCCTCCCAGGTGGTGTTTTGATAGAGCGTCGAAAGAGATTCTCTTTGAAAACCTTTCGAGCTCGCAGTAGTCATTATGGGCAACCAACCTAAACCCCTGGTTGCTCTTTTTATTGATATACTTTGAGTATGAAAATGATTATTGCCGTGAAAGTTATAGACCTAGACAGAGCTATTAGCTTTTATACTCAAAAATTAGGTTTAAGTTGTCGTAGGCAAGAAAAAGAATGGGCTTCGATAGTTGTTGGTGGTGCTGAGATCCATCTGTATCTTAACGGAGGTGTTTCCTCTGGTATAGAATTCTACGTTGATGATATCGATGTAGAGGTTGATAAATTAAAAGGGCTGGGCGTAGAGTTCTTTTCAGATGAGAGAATGCCAGATTTCATTAAGGCTGATCAGAATCAAATTACAGAATTCCCCTGGGGCAGGACAGCTTTCTTTAAAGATTCAGAAGGTAATCAGTTAGCTATTGTAAAAGATCACAAACAAAAAATCGCACCATAGGCGCGATCCTTTGTAAGTAAGATAAGCTGTTTGTTATCGAACTGCTTCTTTTAGAGCTTTAGCTGCTCGGAACTTTGGAACTCGCATAGCTGGAACTGAGATTGCTTCTCCTGTTCGTGGGTTTCGTGCTTGTCTTGCTGCTCGAGTTTTTGTTGAAAATATTCCCAAACCTGCGATTGACACCTCATCACCTTTCTTTAGGCTTTCAACAACTGAACTGATAACAATTTCTACTACTTCTTCTGCTTGAACCTTTGTTCCTTGTAATTTTGCATGTACTGCGTCTGCGATTGATGCTTTGTTCATATTATTTTTTAAGATTATTAATAATTATTAAAATAAGTTTGTAATACTCGACCAAAGTTTTCTTTTACTCCATTAAAACCTTGTTTTATTAGAGTTTTAAGCCTGAAATCATTATATAACAGCCTTTTTTCTATGCAACTGTTTTTAGCCATATTTTAGCGATTGTCTTTTACATATAGCATTATATGGCTAAAAACATAGCTTTTTTGTTTTTAACTATTATACCCCTTCTGGGCTTTAAGACTTTGGGCTTTCGACTTTTAGACTATAACAGCTAGTATAGCTGTTATCTCGCGTATTCTATAGATCGTGTTTCTCGAATGACGTTTACTTTGATTTCCCCTGGATATTTTAGTTCATTCTCTATTTTAACAGCGATATCTCTTGCAATCTGGCGTGCTTCTAAGTCGGTAATCTGAGTAGGGAATACAAAAACCCTTATTTCTCTACCGGCTTGAAGGGCATAAGATTTTTCTACACCCTTAAATGAGTTTGCCGTTGCTTCAAGGTCCTGGAGTCCTTTTAGATAGTTTTCTACAGTGTCTCGTCTTGCTCCTGGTCGTCCTCCAGATATGGCATCAGCCGCTTGGACTATATATGACTCTAATGTTTCGTAAGGATGCTCACCGTGGTGTGCTTCCATTGCTTTTACAATTTCTTCACTTGCCCCGAATTTTTGGAGTATTCTTCGGCCAATTTCTACGTGAGTTCCTGCCACCTCGTGGTCAAGGGCTTTCCCGATATCGTGAAGAAGTGCACCAGCTTTTGCTACCGCTACATTTGCGCCAACTTCTTGAGCAATCATTCCTGCGATGTGCGCCATTTCTATTGAATGTTGCAGAACATTTTGTCCATAACTTGTTCGAAAGGCGAGTCTACCTAAGATAGAAACGATCCTAGGGTCAAGATTGAAAACTCCACATTCATAAACAGCAGCCTCACCTTTTTCTTTGATGGTTTTATTAATATCCTGCTTTGCTTTTTCAACCATTTCCTCAATTTTTACAGGTTGAATTCTTCCATCAGCAATAAGTGCCTCCAATGCGACACGAGCGATTTGACGTCGGACAGGATCAAATGAAGAGATGGTAATTGCTCCGGGTGTATCGTCAACAATAATTTCCACACCAGAGGCTCTTTCAAATGCTTTGATATTTCGGCCTTCTTTACCAATGATTTTCCCCTTCACTTCGTCAGAAGGAATGGGTACAGATGTCGCGAGCATATCCGAAGATACAGAGTTTGCTAAGCGTTGTATTGATGTGGTTAGAATCTCTTTTGCTTTTTGTTCCAAATTTTCTTCACCCATCATTTCCATTTTTTGTGTGCGAACGAGAAGATCTTCTTCGTATTTTTTCTCAATAATATCTAGAAGTTCCTTTTTTGCATCTTCTTCGCTTAGATTTGCGACTTTTTCTAATTCACCTTGTTTTTCCGACTGTAGCTGCTCGGCTTTTTCTCGGATTATTTTTATTTCACCGACTTTTTGTTTGACAACCTCCACTTCTTTGTCTATGTCCGTCTGTCTTCCATCAAGTAATTCTTCTTTTTTTACCAACCTATCCTCTGTTTTTTTAGATTCTAATTCTTTCTCTTTAATATCTAAGCGAGTTTCATACAGAAGTTTGTCAGATTTCGATTCTGCCTCAGTGATAATTTTCTTGCTCGCTTCTTCCGCTTCAAGCATTTTTTGCTTGATTTCCAACTCCATAGAACCTTTTTTACCGAGGGATATGATGAGTCGTAGATAATAACCAAATGCAACTCCAGCTAGGGCTACGGCGCCAGCCAAGAGAAATGCTAGTTTTAATGACATATGCAGTTAGAGTAATCATTTCACAAACACACCATTTTGGTTTATCTGCTTATAAATTACCCGGCAATAATGTCGCCTTCCAGATTTTATATGTAGTGAGAAAAAATCATCAAAGATGTCAATTGTTTTTCTAGTTTGCTAAATTCCTGTTCGAAATGAATTTTCGTAGACATATTATTCGTGCAAATTTTCAGGGAAATCCAAAAAACGAAATTATTTTAATTAAAATTTAAATAATCGTACATATACAATATATAACAATGTGGGTTTTTTGTCCACCCTGTCAGAGGGTTATTAAACCCCTAACAGGGTAAACCCTTTAATATAGCCAAAAATTATGTAAAGTAGAAGAAACTTACTGTAAGTTTAAGTTTTGTCTATTTGGAATTTCCTGTTGGTTTTTGCATCACTTTATCCACAATACCGTATTTTACGGCTTCTTCAGCTGTCATAAAAAAGTCTCTTTCAACATCTTTTTCAATCTGGGCGATTGGCTTCCCTGTGTTTTTTGCCAAGATTTTATTGATCTGAGCTTTTAGTTTAATGATCTGGCGAGCAGAAATCTCTATATCTGTAGCTTGCCCTTCTGCTCCTCCGAGAGGTTGGTGAATGAGAACTTCTGAGTTTGGCAAAATAAATCTCTTACCTTTTTTACCAGCTGACAATATGACAGATGCCATTGATGCGCCTATACCGACACAAATAGTAGAAACATCTGGTTTGATGTGTTCCATAGTGTCTAAAATTGCTAGACCAGAATAGATAACTCCCCCAGGTGAATGAATGTATAACTGGATATCTTTTTTAGGATCTTCTGATTCAAGAAAGAGAAGTTGGGCGATAACAAGATTTGCTGTGTGGTCATCTATCGGTCCGCCTAGGAAAATGATGCGATCTTTTAATAAACGTGAATATATGTCGTAAGCTCTTTCTCCAAATTGTGACTTTTCTATTACTGTAGGAATCAACATAAGTTTTGTATTTAAATTAAGTTTGTAAAGGTTATTGGTATCTAACATTACCACGTCTCGCCCCGTGGTGGTCGCAGACCATTTTACGGGGTTACGGTTGGGATAAGCATAATTTTGTTTAAGTTAATTAAATAAAATTTTTACTGGCATCTATACTAGCACACTAGTATTAACTTGACAAATATTATAAATACTGATAGTATTATTTTAGAGCGTCCTATGAAGGTTACTGATTTGGGGAAACAATAAGGGAAGGATAGATAATGTCTACGGTCTTCTTTTTTCTTGGTTTTTTGTTTCTTATTACTGTTTTTTCTGATTTTTCTCTCAAGTCTTTTTCCACTAAATCCAAACGGAGGATCATTGCACACGCTTTATTTGCCATAATCTTTGATTTGGCGGGTCTTCTCTGTTTGTATCTCAAAGTTTAGAAGGGAATTCATTTTTAGTTTCATTACTTAGCCATAATGGTTTCAGACTGACACCCTAACGATTGCGGTGTCGTTTTTTTGTTTTATATTTTATCGGTTTTACAATTAGTCAATTTATCTCTACACTATTACTACTCTATGAAAATCCATCGTTTTTTTGTGGAACAAGAGATTGCCAATAAAGAGGAAATAATAATTTCTGATAGTTCTCTATTGAATCAATGGAGGAATGTTTTCAGGTTTCATTCCGATGATGTAGTTATCCTCTTTGATAATTCTGGTTTCGAGTATGTTTCAGAAATAGTTTCACTTTCAAAAAAAGAATCAGTATTGAAAATTATTGAAAAAAATAAAAATAACAATATTCCTAAAAAAGATATTACACTTTTTATTTCATTAATAAAAAAAGATAATGTTGAATGGGTGTTGCAAAAGGGGACAGAAATCGGGGTTTCACGCTTTGTACCTATTGTTTCGGAGAGAAGTGAAAAAAAAGATTTGAACATGGAACGAGCTAGAAAAATAGTAGAAGAAGCGTCAGAACAATCTGGGCGGGGAGTTTTACCGGAAGTTTATGAGGTTATAAAACTAGCCGATGTGTTTGAAAAATTTTCCATACCTAAAATTGCTTTTGACTTTAGCGGAGAAAAATTTGAAAAAGAAAAATTTGATAAATCTGACAGGCTCGGTTTATTGATTGGGCCGGAAGGTGGATGGACTGAAAATGAATTGAAAATGTTTAAAGAAAGAGACGTTATGATTTGTTCGCTTGGTCCACAAATTCTTCGCGCCGAAACAGCATCTATCGCTGTTGCTTCTCTTTTGCTTTTGTAATATTTTGGTTTACTTGAATGTTTCATAACTTTTTCCAATTGCAGGGCTGGAGTTATTGGGGTAGCATATGGATATGATATATGCGTATGCTCTATTGAGCACAATACTAGTTAGTCTAGTTTCATTCGTTGGTCTAGTGTCACTTTCTCTCAAAGAAGGATTTATTCGCCATTACATTTTTCTTTTTGTGAGTCTTGCTGCAGGAGCTTTGTTGGGTGATGCTTTTATCCACCTTATTCCAGAATCATTTGAAAAACTTGCTTCTGGTACGAGTGTTGGTCTACTAATTATCGTAGGTTTTTTTCTTTTCTTTATTATAGAAAAGTTCCTACACTGGCATCATCATGGTGACGACACAGAAGAACGCCACACACACCCTGTGGGTAATCTCATTCTATTTTCTGACGGTGTTCACAATTTTATTGATGGGATTGTTATAGGGGTAAGTTTTCTGATAAGTGTGCCGGTAGGTATTGCTACGACACTCGCTGTTATGCTCCACGAAATACCCCAGGAGATTGGCGACTTTGCTGTGTTACTTCATGCTGGTTACACAAGGCGGCGAGCATTGTGGCTCAATTTTCTATCTGCGTTAACTGCTGTTCTCGGAACATTAGTGGCTTTTATGCTTGGAAAAACGGGGGAGAGTTTGATGGTGTGGTTTTTGCCTGTGGCTGCAGGTGGATTTATTTATATTGCTGCTACAGATCTGATCCCAGAGTTGCATAAAACTAAAGTTGTTAGAGATTCAGTATTGCAGTTTGTGTGTTTGGCTGTGGGGGTTGCTCTGATGTTTGCTCTAACTTTTTTGGAGTAGCGTTATTACTACTTAGGAGTTAAGCTCCCAAGTAGTAATAATAACCATTCGTATATTGGTGTTATTTGCTTTCTAAAAATTCAAAAACTTTGTTGTTCGTAAGAAAGGTTTCTACATACATTCGTACACGAAAACGGTCGGCGTCTTTATGATGCTCCAAAATATGATCCATTTCTTTTTTAACCTCCTCTTCTTCAGGTTTTATATTTTCCTCCACTGATATTTTATTTAAGATCAATTGAAGTTTTGCTTTTTTCTCAGCGTTTTCTCGCCATTCTTTTCTCAAATCTTCCTCGGTCTTTTTTATATGTGTAAGATAGTCTGTGTATTTCAAACCCATTTTTTCTATATCATCTTTAAATTGTGCCATCATCTTTTCCAGTTCTCCTTCCACCAGTATTTCCGGAAGAGAAATATCAGAATTTTTTACTAAATTTTCTACTAGAGCCAAGCGAGCTTTTTCTTTTTGGGCATGTTCTTTTTCACGAGTAATATTTTCCTTTATTTTTTGTTTAAAATCAGCTACATCTTTGAACTCCCCTAAAGATTTTACGAATTCATCAGTTAAATCTGGAAGAGTGTCTTCCTGTTTGTTATGAGAAGCATTTTCTTCCTCACCTTCTCCTTTGTCTGTAGATATTGGTGGATGTTCGTGTTTTATCGCTCGACTTTTTCTAACCTCAGCTATCACATCCTCCACTTCTTTGTCTGTAACTTCAATTTTATCTGGCTTTTTCTCACCATGCTCTTTTGAGATCTTTTTGTAATCAGCCAATTTAATCTCTGGCATTACTGCAGTTTTTATTTTGAAACCGAGTGGGTTTTCTGGGGCTAATTTTGTGATAGTAACAGCTGGTCGGCCAATAGCTTTGATATCATTTTCTGCAATAACGTTTGGGTATTCTTCCTGCAAAGCAATTTCCGCAGCTTCTTCCAAAATATTCACCTCTCCTAATTGTTTGATTAAAATATTCTCCGGAATATGGCCTTTTCGAAACCCTGGTATGTTTGCTTTTTCTCCTAAATTTTTTAAAGCTTTTTCCCAGGCAATTTTTAGTTTTTCAACAGAAATTTCCCCTTCAATCTCCACTTCGGAATTAGGAAGTTTTGTAACCTTTATATTTTGATAGTTTTTTATTTCGGGCATTGTTTTTTATATAAAGTATGTAATGCAAAGCATACTAACATAGTATTTTATATTTTTAAACTTTTGAAAAGTTAGGTCTCTATACACAGACTAGGGGCGATATATCGCCCCTAGTCTGTTGCGGTAGAAAAACTTGTCTATCTTTTCTGCTGTTTTAAAAGATAGTTTGAGTAGTCTTTACTGTGCCGATTCTTTCAAACCTGCTTCTATCATAGTTTTTTCTGTATCAAGACCACTCAGATCTGTCGCGTTTAAATCTGCTTCTATGGAGTTTAATTCATCAGAATTGCTCTGATCTTTGAGTTGTTCTATTAGAGCTTCTGGGGTTGTTGTTGCTTGCATGTTTTTATTTTCCACTACTCTTTGATTCCAGAAATAAATACTACCGATAACAATGAGTGCGAGGATTATAATAACACCTACTGCTGGTCCTATTGGTTTTTTTTCTATGTTTTCGTTATTCATTGTGATTTTGTTTGTCCCCTCAAGTTTTTCCGAGCAAAACTTTTAAAAGGATGAGTTAATAGTAATTAATTTTCTGTGCTTCCGCTAGTGTTGTTATCAACTGATGGTGTCGTTGTTGCTCTCCCGTTCAGCCCTGCTTTTAAGCTTGTTATCGCTTCTACTAAACTTTGGTGCGCTGATTTTATGTTGTTCTTTACGGTTTCTATTGCAGTTCGGATTTTAGACGATAAATCTTTCCTATTCTCAGCTTCATTCAATGCGTTTGTAATATCTGCACCAAGTGTTCTTAGTGATTGTTTTGCTATTTCGGTCTTTGCTTTTGCATCAGCTATAAGAACTTTTGCTTTTGACGTGTCCACTCCCTCTGCGTCTAGTTTTGTAATCCTCGATTCTATTCTGTTTGTTAGTTTTGTAATTCGCTCTATAGCGGATTCAAATTTTGCTATTATATTTTTAGTGTGATTTTCTACTGTGATCCTTACTCTCGTTAGTCGCGCCTCTCTTGTTTCAGCGCGTGTGCTGGAGGCAATTTCTCTTTTTTCCTCTCGTAAATCTTTCATTTGTGCTTTAGTGGAAGATGCTTCCTCTCTAATTTTTTCTTGTATGTCGCGAATTTCCTGCTTTTTGTTTTCAATTTCTGTTTTCCTTTCTTCCATTTGTGTTTTTATCAGACTCCTTTCATTGATGTTTGACGGCCTTGTCTCATCGTCGGCTAACACAGCAGACCCGAGCGAGAGAAACATTGCCGGTATTAAAATTCCCAAACTTATGTAAGAAACAATTTTTGTATTTTTCATATATTTTATCTTTATGTTATTAAGCTATTTTAAATAATATCACACATCTTCTGTATACAAAAACAGCCAAGTATCATAATGATACTTGGCTGTTTTCTAACTCAACTTTTTGAGTTATGTTTTTACGATAAATTTTACGATAAGAAGAGCTACAATGTTTAGTATTTTAATCATCGGATTTATTGCTGGACCCGCCGTATCCTTGTAGGGATCGCCGACAGTATCTCCTGTGACAGCTGCTTTGTGGGCTTCACTTCCTTTTCCTCCGTAGTTTCCTTCCTCAATATACTTTTTGGCGTTGTCCCAAGCTCCACCACCTGAAGTCATTGATATTGCCAAGAAGAGTCCTGTGATAATACTTCCTACGAGAACTCCTCCCAAAGCAACTGGACCTAGTGTAAATCCTACCAAAATTGGTATAACAACTGGAATCAAGGCCGGAATAATCATTTCTTTTATTGCTGCTGATGTAACGATATCAACACACCTTGCGTAATCTGGTTTTGCTACTCCCTCCATAATGCCTTTGATCTCTCTAAATTGTCTTCGAACCTCTTCCACAACCTGTCCAGCAGCTTTGCCGACAGCTTCCATTGAAAGAGCTGTAAAATAATATGGCAATAGTCCTCCTATGAAAAGGCCAACTATAACTTTTGGATTACTTAGATCAAATCCGAGACTAACTCCAAGAATGCTACGGATCTCTTCTGTATATGTAGCAAATAAAACAAGTGCGGCTAGGCCAGCAGAACCAATTGCGTAACCTTTTGTAACTGCTTTTGTTGTGTTTCCTACGGCGTCTAGTGGGTCTGTGACGTTACGAACACTTTCTGGTAAGTTTGCCATTTCTGCAATACCTCCAGCATTGTCTGTGATAGGGCCATATGCGTCAATTGCAACAATAATTCCCGCCATTGAAAGCATACTCATTGCTGCTATCGCGATTCCGTATAGTCCTGCGAAATGGAAAGTAAACAAAATTCCCAAAACGATAGCAATCAAAGGAAGGGCTGTTGCTTTCATTGAATTCGCCAAACCTTGAATGATATTTGTTCCATGTCCTGAGACCGATGCTTTGGCGATTGATTGTACAGGTTTATATTTTGTTGATGTGTAATATTCAGTAATAACAACAAGACATGCTGTAACTATAAGACCTATGAGAGCCGACATATACAATGCTTTTGTGGAGTATAGACCGTTACCTTCCATCAAGTAGTTTGTGACTGGATAAAAAATAACAGCTGACAAAATGCCGGCAGCGCCGAGACCTTTGTACAGAGCACCCATTATATTTTGTGAAGGACCCATTTTTACAAACCAAGTTCCTACGATTGAGGTCAAAATAGCCACCGCGCCTAAGACGAGGGGATAAATTAAAGCGTTGGGAAATGTTTTGAATATTGTTGCTCCCAAAATCATTGTGGCGATGATAGTAACCGCATAAGTTTCAAAAAGGTCGGCTGCCATTCCTGCACAGTCTCCAACGTTGTCTCCAACGTTGTCAGCAATAACGCCGGGGTTTCTCGGGTCATCTTCCGGAATGCCCGCTTCAACTTTTCCAACCAAATCTGTACCGACATCAGCGGCTTTTGTGAAGATTCCACCACCAAGTCTGGCAAAAACAGAAATCAAACTAGAACCAAAGGCCAATCCGATAAGAGAAGCGACATCACCGGTTATTGCATAAAAACCAGTAACACCGAGAAGTCCTAAACCAACAACCAAAAGACCCGTAACAGTTCCTCCTTGAAAAGCTACTTTTAGAGCGCTATCTAAACCTTCTTTTGCGGCTTCAGTTGTGCGGATGTTTGTTCGGACAGAGACATTCATACCGATATAACCAGCGAGAGCAGAGAAGAGTGATCCCACCACAAAACCTAAGGCGATGGTGATTCCTAATCCCCACCATAAAATAACAAACAAAATTATGGCGATACCGCCGATAGTTTTGTATTGTCTATTGAGGTAAGCTTTTGCACCCTCTTGGATAGCTTTGGCTATTTCGCGCATTTTGTCGTCACCCGTTCCTTTCTTCAAGATTAAAGATGTCAAGAAAAGACTGTATAAGATTGCTATTACTGAACATACTAGAGCAAAAATTATGTAACTATTCATGGTTTTACTAAAAATTAACTGATTAATACTAATAAATATTATTGATAATTATTAATTATTCAACCTCTTCACTTTTTTCATCTTTTTTAACCTCACTTTTATCGTCAGTTTCTTTAGGCCCTTCATCCCCAGAATTTTCCTGAACATTATTCTGAACAGACTGAATATCTATTCTCCATCCAGTGAGTTTTGCGGCGAGTCGAACATTCTGTCCACCTTTTCCGATAGCTAATGACTGTTGGTCATCAGATACTTCTATGTGAGCCTGTTTTTCTTCCTCATTCAATTCAACTTTCAAAACTTTTGCTGGAGAAAGTGCATCCTCAATGAATCTTTTTGGATCTTCTGACCATTCTATAATATCAATTTTTTCTCCACCAAGTTCACTCATCACAGTGGTAACTCTTACTCCGCGTTGCCCCACCATACTACCGACTGGGTCAATGTGGGTATCTTTTGATGCTACTGCGATTTTTGTACGAGAGCCAGCTTCACGTGCAACAGCTTTTATTTCGACTGTTCCAGTAACGATTTCTGGTGTTTCTATCTCAAAAAGTTTAGTTAGAAATTGAGGATGAGATCGTGAGAGACGTAAGAAGATACCTTTTGGTGTTTCTTCTACTTTGTATAAATATGCTCGAATTCTTTCTCCTTGAGTATATCTTTCACCCGGAATTTGATCTTCGTATGAAAGCATACCCGTGGCTCGTCCCATATCAACAAAAATACTACCGCGCTCTATGCGTTGCACTGTTCCTGTGACGATATCACCTTCGCGTTTACCGAATTCACCTAGGACTGCAGTTTTTTCTGCCTCTCTGATTTTTTGGATGATAACTTGTTTTGCTGTTTGTGAAGCAATACGGCCATAATCATCTTTTGCCTCAAGAGGGAATACGATTTCTTCATCAAGCTCTGCATCTTTTTTAATTTTTCTAGCGTCTTCAATCATAATATGATGTTCGGGGTTGAAGATATCTTTTTCGCGATCTGTTGGTTCACCGTCAACCATTACAATTGTATCTTCCTCGCTAATCTCCTCACCTTCTTTGTGTATGATAACGCGAGATTCATCTGCAACGATTTTTACCTGGAAAAACTCAGTTTTTCCGGTATTCAAGTCAAACTTAGCTCGAATAATCTGGCCTCTTTGTCCGTATTCTTTCTTGTAAGCAGTGGCAAGCGCCATTTCAATTGCTTCAATAATTTTTTCTTTTGGTATACCACGCTCCTCTTCGAGCTGTTGCAATACCGAGTTGATCACTTTTAGATCTAACATGATGTATTTTAATTAATTAATAATTACGAATTATGAATTACGAATTTTACTCTCTATTTACCCGCACACTAACTTTACTTTTGCAGAAGGCTTCTCATAATTCTACCTTTGAGATGCGTTCTGGCTTGGCCTCTAAGTTTCAAATTTGATTCACGCTCTCTCGCATCGCCTTCTGCTAGATATGCTTCGTAGTATATCAAAGTAAAGGGTTTGCGCGATTTTGTGGACCGAACTTTCCCGTTGTTATGTTCAGAAAACCTTTTTACTAAATCTTTGGTTGATCCAATATATAACTCACTATCTTTGCTACTTTTTAAAACATATACATAGAACATAAAAGCAAAATTAGTGTGCGGGTAAAAAAATAGCCCGCCGTTGGGCGAACTGCATAAACCTCTCAAAACTCACTAACATATATAAGTATATACTTTTCGTACAAAATGTCAATCCCATAGTGGGTTCCGGCATCATACTTAAGATATGTTTTGTTTAGTATTGAAATTTGACACAAGACCGAGTGTCATAGAATGCATGTGTTTAACTAGTAAGATGCATAAAAAGTTGTGATATAATTAAACTTACAGCAATACAACATTGGGTGAGATTACATTTGATAACTAAACCCCATCACCAATTTGGAATGCAATTTTTTGTGATATTATTATCTAAGTTTATGTCATTCTGGACTTGATTCGGAATCCAGTCCAAGTGAAATTAGTGAGGGGTGATGATTTTTATAGTCGCTCCGCTCCTTATAAATCAATCATGCACATAGAGGAAAAACAACTGAAGGATTTTATTCTAGATTCAGGTCTAGTTTCTAAAGCGGATTTCATTGTCGCAGAAAAAAAAGCTAAAGAAGAGGATGAAGATGCCGGCAAGATTTTGGTGTCTATGGGGAAATTGGGAGAAGATGATCTTCGGAAAATTAAGGCGTATGTTTTGGGGATTCCTTTTGTTGACCTTAAAGAGCAAAAAATAAATTTTGATGTGCTCTCTTTAGTTCCAGAGCCTATTGCTCGTAACCACAATATTGTTGCTTTCAAAAAAACCAATGATGCTTTGGAGGTCGCTATGCTTGATACGGGAGATTTGACTGCGATTGATTTTGTAAAAAAGAAGGTTGGTTTGAAGGTTTTACCTAGACTAACAGATAGTGAGTCAATGAAAAATGTTCTTTTGCAATATCAAAAGAGTCTCAAAGCGGAATTCGGGGATATTATTCAAAAAGAAGCGACGACTTTAAAGACTATTTCTGAAGAAGATGGAGAAAATGCAAGCGAAAGTGATTTGAAAAAATTGGCGGAAGATTTACCGGTAGTCAGAATTGTGGATACGCTTTTGAAACACGCTATTATACAAAATGCTTCAGATGTACATATAGAACCATTGGAAGGGCAGGTAGTGGTGAGGTATAGGATAGACGGTCTCTTGCATGATGCTATGGTACTTCCCAAAAATGTAGCGCCAAGTATCATCGCCCGTATCAAAGTACTCTCAAATCTAAAACTTGATGAGAAAAGACTTCCGCAAGATGGCAGATTTAAAATAGATTTAAATGGAGAGAAGATTTCTTTTCGTGTTTCTACTTTACCTATTTATTTTGGTGAAAAAATCGTGATGCGACTTTTGCGAGAGAACGCTTCAGGCTTTACTCTTGAAGCATTAGGTTTTCATGGTGAGGGTCTAGAAAGGCTTCACAGAGCCACAAAACTTACCACTGGAATGATTTTGACCACAGGCCCTACTGGTTCTGGGAAAACCACGACGCTTTATACAATGTTGGACATTTTGAACACACCAAATGTAAATATTTCTACGATTGAAGATCCTGTGGAGTATCAAATGAATCGTATCAACCAAACTCAGGTCAGACCGGAGATAGGTTTTACGTTTGGTAATGGACTCCGTACACTTGTGCGACAAGACCCAGATATAATAATGGTTGGTGAGATCAGAGACAACGAAACAGCGTCACTTGCCATAAATGCGGCATTGACCGGGCATCTTGTTCTCTCCACCCTGCACACAAACTCTGCAGCTGGAGCTGTGCCACGTCTGATTGATATGAAAGTAGAACCATTTTTGCTTGTATCGACGATCGATATAATTATTGCTCAGAGATTGGTGCGAAAACTTACGGATAAAAAAGAGAAATATTTCTTGACACGCGCTGAAATTGAAAATCTTCGTAAAGAAGTAGATATTGACAGAGTGCTCGATTTTCTTATTACCGAAAAAGTTATCAATAAAAAGACCACGTGGGATAAAATACCTTTTTATAGACCGAGAGATACTAAAGGCGAAGATGGATATAGTGGTAGGTTTGGTATTCACGAAGTATTGAAAATGTCACCATCAATCAAAGAGCTTATTGTGCAAGGGAAAACGAATAAAGACATTGAGGAGCAGGCAAAAAAGGAAGGGATGCTCACTATGATTGAAGATGGGATTTTTAAGGCAGTGCAAGGTTATACGACCATAGAAGAAATTTTGAGGGTGGTGTCGGAATAATTTACAGCCCCGTCAATAGTTTAGAATGCAATTTACCTTTTGTGTTATTATTACTTAAGTATATCGTCGTTCCACTCCTTATAAATCAACCATATGCCAAAATATAATTTTAAGATCATAAAAACAAATGGAGAGACGTATGAGGGTGAAAAAGAAGCTCAGGATAAAACCTCACTTTCACGTGATATAAAAAAAGAAGGAGAAACTGTCGTTTCTATTACAGAAATTAAAGAAAGGAAAACACCAAGTTTTTTGTCCGATATAAGTATTTTGGGTAGTGTTAGCATGGTTGATAAAATTGCTTTTGCAAAAAATCTTGGGACCATGATTACAGCTGGGCTTCCGATGACGAGGTCTCTTTCTGTGATGGAAAGGCAGTCAAAAAGTAGAAATTTTAAAAAAATTCTTGGTCGTCTAGGAGACGAAATAACCAGAGGTAGTAGTCTGAGTCAGGCGATGGTTTTATTTCCAAAAGTTTTTTCCACCCTTTTTGTTTCTATGGTAAAAGCGGGCGAAGAAAGCGGAAGTATAACAGAATCACTGAAAGCGGTTGGAAGCCAATTAGAAAAGTCTCATTTGTTGTATAAAAAAATAAGAAGCGCAATGATTTACCCGATAATCATTGTTGTTGTGATGATCATTATCACGGTTCTTATGCTTATCTTTTTAGTGCCAACACTTACTGCAACATTCAAAGATCTTAAAATAGAATTACCCTTAAGTACTAGATCAGTGATTTTTGTGAGTGATTTTATGAGCAATCATTATATTGCCACTTTCTCTATTGTTCTTGCTCTAATAGCTTTATTTATTGGCATAGGTAAGACAAAAAAAGGAAAACATTTTTTTGATTACATTCTAATTCATATTCCTATAATAGGAACAATCGTCAAAGAAACTAACTCTGCTCGCACAACAAGGACTCTGTCGTCTTTGCTATCTTCTGGCGTTGAATTTCTTTCAGCTATTAAAATTACCCAAGAGGTCATTCAGAATTCTTATTATAAAGCTGTATTAGAAAAAGCCAGTCAAAGTGTCGGCAAGGGTAGCCCCATATCAGCGGTTTTTCTGGAGGAAGAAAAACTTTATCCTATTTTTGTTGGTGAAATGATAAGTATTGGAGAAGAAACAGGAAAACTTTCTTTGATGCTCGGAAATGTCGCCGAATTTTATGAAAACGAAGTTGATCAAAAGACAAAAGATATGTCCACCATTATTGAGCCATTTCTTATGATTTTTATTGGTATCGCTGTAGGATTTTTTGCGATCTCAATGTTGAGTCCTATATATTCTCTTGTAGATACGATATAAATTATGCAATTTTCTAGCCGTAAGATTTTTCTAAAATTCGAACAAAGCTGGTTTACCCACCCACAAAAAAGTTTTGTGGGTGGGTTTACACTAATTGAAATCCTGATAGTTATCTCTATTATCGTGGTTCTTTTGGCTATATCAACGTCCTTTTTTACTAATATAAACAAGGCGGAGTCTTTGAAGGCTGATGTTAGAAATATAGTTTCTGTTATTGATGAAGCGAGAGGGAAAACCTTGTCTTCCAAAAATTCGTCACAATACGGCGTTCATTTTGAAGAATTCAATGTGATTTTATTTACAGGTGCGACATATTCTTCTGGTAATCCAAGCAATCAAGTGAAAAATTTAGGTTCTTTAACTCACATTTCCTCTATTTCTTTGAACGGTGCGGGAAGTGATGTCATTTTTGATCGTCTTACTGGTGCTACAAGTCAAAACGGTACAATTACTGTCGCTTTGAAAGATTCTTCTGATTCAAAAAATATTTTGATTTCTTCTACAGGAATTATAGAATCGCAATAAAATGTTTATTTATTACACAAAAAAAGGAATGGGTTTGGTGGAAGTTCTTGTGGCGGTATCTATAGTCACGGCGTTTATTGTAGTTCTTGTTTCTGTACATACACTTTATCTAAAGACAGCTTTTTCTAATATGAATACTGTAAAATCAGCTTTTTTACTTGAAGAGGGGGTAGAGGCTGTAAAATTTATGAGAGATGCTTCGTGGTCCGCAAATATTGCGTCACTTGTATCTGGAACGACATACTATTTAGATTTTACAGGAACATCTTGGCAGTCTACAAACTCTAATATTTATATAGATGATGTTTTTGAAAGGAAATTTGTAATAGATGATGTATATAGAGACGCAACAACAAAAGATATCGTCACGTCTGGTGGTTCATTAGACGCGGGCACGAAAAAAGTCACAGTTTACCTATCTTGGTGGTCAGGAACAAGCACTACAACCAAATCAATACCTACATATATAACCGATATTATCTAGGTGATTTTTATGATAAAGAAAATATTTAAAAAGAAATACTGTCGAGGGTTTACCCGCACACAAAACCTAACTTCAAATTCTATCCGAGATAAAAAATTTCAATCGAATTTTATTTCCGTGATTAAATCGAAACATAACTTTGTGTGCGGGTTTACTCTCATAGAAATGCTTGCTTATATTGCAGTACTCTCTATCATTCTTGTTCTTATTGTGACAAGTCTATCCTCTCTTATAACTTCAGAAAATCGTGTCAATATTGAAAAAAATATAGAAACTTCTGCTAGTACAGCTCTTGAGAGAATGACTCGTGATATACGAGATGCTAAAAGTATTGATACTGCTGGGAGCACATTTGGAAGCAATTCTAGCGTGTTGTCGCTGAATACAACTGATGTCGGAGGTAATCCAAAAACGGAGGCATTTTATCTAGATAATAATATTTTGAAAATATCAGAAAATGGGACGGAAACTGGGGCACTCACTTTCTCTAGTAGTAGGGTGACAAAACTTGTTTTCAAGTCTTTGGATAGTGGTAACAGTAGTGCCATTCAAATAAAAATAACGATAGAAAGTGGAATCGGACAATATCTCAAATCGGAAACTTTTTATTCTACAGTAATTTTACGTGGTTCTTATTAAAATATGATTTTCCAACCTAAAATTAAAAAAATAGAAAAAAAGCAAGACAGATTCAACTTCTGTCGACATCGAGGCTATGGCGGGCAGGCAGGACAGGCCCTTCGGTTCAACTCAGGACAGGTGGTGATTTTGTCGACAGTTTTCTTTTTGATTATTTCAATCGCGATAGTTCTTGGTCTAGCTTCTCCTATATTGAAACAGGCAAAGTTGTCTTCAGATTTATTGAGATCAAGAGAAAATTTATTTTGGGCAGAAGCTGGAATAGAAGATGTTTTGTACCGATTAAAAAATAATATGGCCGTTTCTTCAACGGAAGTACTTATTTTGGGTGAAAATAAAGTTACTACAACTATTACTACCAACTCAGAAGGTAAAAACGTTTTAGCTGAAGCCGACCGCGACAATTATGTGCGTAAAATGCAAACAGTTGTTACATCGGGTACGGGTGTACCTTTTGAGTACGCTATTCATAGTGGTTTGGGAGGTTTTGATATTTCTGGTTCATCAGGGGTGGTCGGTAGTGTTTATTCTAGTGGGGATATATCATCGTCGGGTACTACTTATGTTACAAAATCCACGACCGTATCGGGTAGTACTGGTCAGATTTCTGGTACCTCTGCAGGTAGTTTCAGGGTCGGTTTGGGCGTTACCGGAGATGCATGGGCACATACGGTTAAAAACTCTACGGTTTATGGAGGTTTGTATTGTCAAACTGGATCTGGCAATAATAAATTTTGTGATACCTCCAAGGGAGATCCACCTCAAAAAGATTTTCCAATTTCTGATGCAGATATAACTCAATGGAAAGCGGATGCTTTGGCCGGTGGTATTTCTAGTGGAAATTATAGTTTAAATAATATTCATGCTTCTATCGGGCCTAAAAAAATTACAGGTAACCTTAGTTTGTCTCATGAGGCGGTTCTTACTTTGACTGGTACAGTTTGGGTTCAGGGTAATATAACTTTATCTGGTCCATCAATAATTCAACTTGATTCATCATACGGGACGAGTGGGGGTATTATTATTGCTGATGGTTATATACAAGTAGACAATAGCGCCAGACTAAATGGCACTGGACAAAGTGGTAGTTATATTATGGCTCTGACTACAAGTACTTGCCCTGTGGGGTCTTGCAGTGGAAAAGGTGGTGGAAAAGATGCGATTTCAATTACAGGCGCCGCAGGTTCTGTTATTTTGGTTGCTCAGAATGGAACGATAAGTCTTGCGAATAGCGCTAGCGCCCAAGAAGTGGTTGCCAAGAAGGTTATTTTGAGTGGTTCTTCGTTTGTGTATTACAGTAGTAAACTTTTAGACATGAGTTTTATGAGTGGCTCTTCTGGCGGTTTCGGTATAGGTAGTTGGAAAGAAGTAGAATAAGGGGTTATACTTCTTAAGTGGGTTTTGTTGACAAAAAACCTAAATCCGCGTTCTAATGGTTTGTTGGTCTTTGTGCCACGTCAAATTATTCAAGTAAGATTTTTACTGAGATGAAAAAAAACAAAAAAATTATAGTAGGCAACTGGAAGATGAATCCTAAGAATATTGCTGTTGCGGAAAAAATATTTACTGGTATCAAAAAAGTTTTCTCTAGGTCTAAAAATTTAAATATAATTATCTGTCCACCTTTTCCATATATAAAAACTTTCAATGCAGATCTTCCTTCGGGAATGTTTCTTGGTACTCAAAACGTTTCGGCAGAATCCATAGGTGCTTTTACTGGTGAGGTTGCTTCATCGATGGCAAAAAGTGTGGGTGCTGTCTACACAATAGTTGGTCATTCTGAACGACGGGCGATGGGAGAAACAAATGAGTCGGTAAATAAAAAGGTGATGCAAGCCTTGTTGGCAAAACTCAGCGTCATTCTTTGTGTTGGAGAGCGTGAAAGGGATAGTGATGGGCGTTACCTCTCCTTTCTTAAAGATCAAATAAAAAATTCTTTGGCAAAAATTCCTAAAAAAGCTCTTTCGCAAATTATTATTGCTTATGAGCCTGTGTGGGCTATTGGTAAGAAAGATACAGAGGCAATGAAAGGCCGAGATGTTCACGAGATGCTTATTTTTATCAGAAAAACTTTGTCTGATATGTATGGAGGAGAGAGTGGTGCAAAAGTTCCGATTCTTTATGGTGGTTCTGTGACACCTCTTAATACTGGTGAAATTGTTGGTGAAGGTAATGTCGATGGTCTTTTGGTTGGTAGACAGAGTTTAGTTCCGGAAAGTTTTGGCGAGATTCTGAGTATTGTTAGCCGAATTTAAAAAATAAAAAGTTTTTAATTGAATGAGAAAAATTACAGATTTAAAAGACCTTCGCGGTAAAAGAGTGCTTCTTCGGGCGGATTTCAATGTGCCAATAAACAATAACGGGGAGGTAGAAGACATTTTTCGCATAGAAAAAACGTTACCAACTATTAATTTTTTGAGAGAAGCAGGCGCGAAAACAATAATCGTTAGTCACTTTGGTAGTAAAGAATCAAAGAGTTTGAAACCGGTTTACCTGTATCTTGAAAAAAACTTTCCGGTCACCTTTTTGGAACATCCTTATTCCGGGGCGAATGATCCTGAGCTTTCTCAGATGAGTAATGGTGATGTTGTACTTTTAGAAAACCTTCGTTTTAATGACGGAGAAAAAAATAATGATGAAAAATTCGCCAAGTTTCTTGCATCTCTCGCGGACATTTATGTGAACGATGCTTTTTCGGCTTCCCACAGAGAACATGCTTCAATTGTTGGGGTGCCTAAACATATATCGGGATATGCGGGGATTCTTTTTATTGAAGAAGTAGACAATTTATCAAAAGCTTTTCACCCCACAAGACCGTTTCTTTTTGTGCTAGGTGGTGCCAAGTTTGACACAAAATTGCCACTTATAAAAAAGTTTATACCTTTAGTTGATAATATTTTCGTCGGCGGAGCTTTGGCTAACAACTTTTTTAAGGAAACAGGTAAATCTGTTGGCAGATCTCTTGTCTCAGAAGGCGATTTTGATCTGAAAGAACTGATTGGTAATAAAAAAATTATTTTACCTACTGATGTGGTGGTAAAAAATGGTGAAGAAATTTCAACAAAAACTCCCGATCAGATTTTACCAGAAGATTTTATTTGGGATGCTGGTGAAAAATCTATAGATGAGATCAAAAAAATACTTTTCGAATCAAAGTTTGTGCTTTGGAACGGTCCTTTGGGTAATTTTGAAATCGGTTTCAAGCAAGGGACCTTAAATTTGGCAAAAATAATTGCGGAAAGCGATGTGGAATCAATTGTTGGCGGTGGAGATACTCTTGCAGCAATAAAAGAGCTTGGTTTGTACAACAAATTCTCTTTTGTTTCTACCGGTGGTGGAGCGATGTTGGACTTTTTGGCCAATGAAATGCTTCCAGGCATTGAGGTGCTTAATTCATAAGGAATTTTTATAAAATTTTACTCACAGAAAACTATCCACAGCTTTTTATTTTTCTCTATGTCATGCTATAGCGTATAATAGGTAAAATATGAAAAAAGGTGAAATTGCAAAAACGATATTAAAAACACTTGTATCAAGTGGGGCGGTTCTTGCTTTATTGGCATTACCTGGTATGTCTCCCATGTTAAAATTATTTGGGAATACAGATAAGACTAAAAAATATAAACTAAATAAATCCCTCCGAAAACTAAAAGAGAAAAAATTTGTAAATATTTACTACAAAGACGGAAGAGAATTTATCGAAATTACAGAAAAAGGTAAAAAAAAGTTATTGGCGTATGATTTTGATGATCTTGAAATAGTGAAACCTAAAAAATGGGATGGTTTGTGGAGAATCGTTATTTTCGATATACCAGAAAAGAAAAAATATGTAAGAGATACTTTAAATATAAAACTCAAAGAGTTGGGATTTAAACCAATCCAAAAATCGACATTTGTCCTACCTTATGACTGCGAAGATCTTGTGTGTTTTATCAGAGAGCATTTATACGCAAGAGATGGTATTCAATATATTCTCGCCAAAAAAATTGAAGGAGAGTCAGATTTAAAAGATTATTTTGGTATTTAATTACTTCCCTATCATTTGCTATAGCATGTGATAGGGAAGTAATGGGGGCAATGAGTAATAATTAAGTTTTTATTATAGGTGGGATTTTATTTTTTTTGCATTGTCTGCAAAATTTTTTTTGTCCCCGGTTGCAGTTGGGGGGAATGGAAAAATCCAAATATGAGCGTGGGGGACTTCCTCGCCTACTATTTTTGAGAGAATTTGTTCTGTACCGAAAGCTTTTTGTTGTGCCAAGGCTATTTTTTTTACCACCTCAAAATATTCACCAACATTAGGCACTTCCCATACCCATCGGTAATGTTTTTTCGGTATAACAAGTGCGTGTCCAGGAGATTCAGGTTTTATATCCAAAAAAGCCAAGAAGTTCTCATCCTCATATATTTTATTTGAAGGTATTTCTTCTTTTACAATTTTGCAAAAAATGCAATTTTCCATGCTTTTATCATACTATTTTTTACGATTTAAACTAGGGTAACTGTGCGAACCTTTGTGTTAAAATATATCAAATGGATAAATATACCTTACGGGAGAAAATTGATATAAAAACAGGATTACAAAATTATCCAGAGCTTTTAAAAAGTCTTCTTATGGCTCGGGGAGTAGACACGGAAGAAAAAGCCGAGGTTTTTCTTAATCCCGACTATGAAAATCACCTACATGATCCATTTTTGCTAAAAGATATGGAGAAAGCTGTAGAAAGGATTCTCCGAGCAATTGACTCCGGCGAGAAAATTTTGATTTATAGCGACTATGATGCCGATGGAATTCCCGGCGGAGCGATTTTACATGATTTTTTTGAAAAAATTCAGTACAAAAATTTTGAAAACTATATTCCACATCGCCACGACGAAGGTTATGGTCTAAATACCGATGCAATCGATGAATTCGGTAAGAGCGAGGTCAAGCTTCTCATCACTGTCGATTGCGGTATCGTTGACAAGAAAGAAGTTTCTCATGCAAACAGTTTTGGTATTGATGTCATTGTGACGGACCACCATTTACCAAACGGTTCTGTGCCGGAAGCCTATGCAATTTTAAACCCAAAACAGGCTGACTGTAGTTATCCTTACGATATGCTCTGTGGTTCTGGGGTCGTTTTTAAATTGATACAAGCAATTTTACAAAAAAGAGATTTTGGAATTAAGGCAGGACAAGAAAAATGGTTTTTGGATTTGGTAGGTTTGGCAACACTTTCTGACATGGTTCCGTTGAATGGAGAGAATAGGGTTTTCGCACATTATGGTTTGAAGGTTTTGCGCCGTTCCCCACGTTTGGGTTTGATGAAACTCTTGCGTAAATTGAAAATAAATCAAAAATATATTTTGGAAGATGATATTGGTTTCATGCTTGCTCCACGAATCAACGCAGCGTCACGAATGGGAATTCCGATGGACGCTTTCAAACTTTTGACTACCACTGATGAGGTTGAAGCCGATCTTTTGAGTGACCATTTGAATAAAATAAACGACGAACGTAAGGGGGTCGTTGCTTCTATAGTCAAAGATATAAAAAAACATCTTAAATCAAAAAATCTGGAGGATATGAGTTCGGTATTGGTGATGGGGAATCCGGATTGGCGTCCGGGAGTGCTTGGTTTGGCGGCAAATAAATTGGTGGAAGAATATTCTCGGCCAGTATTTTTATGGGGGCGAGAAGGGGGTTCGGATCTCAAAGGCTCTTGTCGTTCGGATGGCACAATAAATCTGGTTGAATTGATGGAAACTGTAAAAGATCAGTTTATTGCCTTTGGTGGTCACGCACTTTCTGGTGGATTTTCTGTTTTGAATGAAAAAATTCACACTCTTTCCGATGTTTTGTCCAAAGCTTACGAAAAAATCCAATCTACTTCTGGAGAAAAGGCAGAAAAAGAAAAAATTTGGATTGATGGAAAGCTTTTTCTTGATCAGGTAAATTGGGACACATATAAAACTATAGAAAAACTTGCTCCATATGGAGTGGGGAATCCAAAACCGACATTTCTTTTTGAAAATATAAAAATATCTGGAGTAAAAATGTTTGGTAAGGATAAAAACCATTTGGAGCTTTCTTTTTTGGATAAAAACAACAATAAAAAAACCGCTATGGGATTTTTTATGAAATCGGATAGTTTTGGTGAAGAACTGAAAGAGGGAGATAGTATAAATCTCGTCGCCACAATAGAAAAATCAATGTTTCGCAATTTTCCAGAACTCAGGCTCCGAATTGTGGATGTGATATTAGTCTAAGGTCGAATGTTAAAAGTCCAAAATCTAATATAAATACGGGACATTTTCTATCAAACCAATTACTTGTATACTAAGGCGTATGAATTTGAATAAAATTATAATTTTTTGTGATGGTGCATCAAAAGGCAACCCGGGTAGAGGTGGTTGGGGAGCTGTTATTGTATCTTCTGATACTGTTGTAGAACTCGGAGGTTCACAAATAAATACTACCAACAATCGTATGGAACTTCAGGCCGCTATATCTGCTCTGCAAATTATTAAAGAAAAAAATAGTGATGTTTCCATCTACACCGATTCAAAATATGTTGTAAATGGAATTACTGAGTGGGTTTATTCTTGGGAGAAAAGAAATTGGGTTACTGCCAAAAAAGAAGCAGTTTTAAATAAAGATTTGTGGGAAGATTTGCTTGACCTGGTTAGATCTCGAGGGGAAATTAAATGGAAACTTTTGTCTGGACATATTGGTATTGTGGGGAATGAAAGAGTAGACAAAATCGCTTCACTTTTTGCAGAGGGTAAGTTTCCTGACCTTTGGCGAGGGACTTTAAAAGATTACAAAATAGATATTCTTGATATTAAACATGATGAGCATAAAAAATCTTTAAAAAAATTGAGCAAGAAAAAGAACAATTTTAAGGCATATTCATATGTAAGTTTGGTGAAAGGTATTGTGAAAACACATAAAACTTGGGAGGTATGTGAAAAGCGTGTAAAAGGTGTAAGTGGTGCGAAGTTTAAAAAAGTGGCGAGCTTGGAAGAGGAGAAGGGTCTTGTTTCTTTGTGGAAAAAATAAAATATTGAATCAGCGCATTCAAAATTTTGCTCTATTGGGGTTTGTTGGAGGAATTGCATTCTCCTCTTTTTTATTTGTATCTATATATTTAAGTCTGTTACTTATCGTTTTGTCTCTTTTTGTTCTAATATATTTTATATTTCTAAAAAGGATGCAATCTTTTGAAGATAAAATAGATTACCAGAAAGTTTTTATTGTTTGTGTGGTGGTAATTTCTTTTAGTCTTGGTTTGTATAGAGTTGCTCTTTCACCAAAAAATGATGGTAATGAATTTCTGAACAATTTTATCGGGCAAAATATAAAATTTGATGCGGTGATTGTTGAAGAGCCGGACTTGAGAGAGACTTCTACACGACTCATTGTTTCTTTAGATAAATTTTACAAAAATAATGAAGAAATAGCGGGTTTGGATGAAAAAGTGATTCTTACTGTCGGTTTATATCCAAAGTTTAGTTATGGTGACAAGATTATTGTCGAGGGTAAACTTGGTATTCCAAAAAATTTTGCAAATGATAACGGGGGACGTGTTTTTGATTACGTTTCCTATTTGGCAAAAGATGGAATCCATTATGAAATGTATCGCCCTTCTGTTGTTTTTGAAGGAAAGGGTCATGGAAATATTGTAAAAACAAAATTACTACAATTTAAGGGTGTTCTAACGCAAAAAATAGCTTCAGTAATACCAGAACCACAGGCCTCTCTTTTGGGAGGACTTCTTATTGGAGCAAAACAATCTCTCGGTAAAGATCTCCAAGAAGAATTTAGAAAAGCCGGCATTATCCATATTGTTGTTTTGTCTGGATACAATATTACTATCATTGCCGAGTTTATTATGCGTATTTTTTCCTTTCTTCCGCAAGCTCTCGGGATATCTTTTGGTTCGATAAGTATTGTCCTTTTCGCTTTAATGACAGGTGCATCTGCTACTACGATTCGCGCCTCAATTATGGCATTACTAGTTATCCTCGCTCGCTCTACGGGAAGAACTTATCAGGTTACACGCGCTCTTTTTCTCGCTGGATTTTTTATGATTCTGTATAACCCTAAAATTTTGGTTTTTGATCCATCATTCCAACTTTCTTTTACCGCAACACTCGGTTTGATTTATGTTTCACCGATTGTTGCTCGTTATTTAAACTTTCTCCCACAAAAGTTTCAGCTTCGTGAGTTTGCGATTGCCACAATCACTACTCAGATTTTTCTTTTACCATTACTCTTGTATATGACGGGTATGCTTTCTATTGTTGCCTTGCCTGTAAATCTTCTTATTCTGGTTTTTGTTCCCGTTACGATGTTTTTTGGATTTATCGCCGCTCTTTTTGGCTTTTTTAGTTTTATTTTAGCTCTTCCTTTTAGTCTCGTTGCTTATATTCTTCTTTCTTATGAATTAGATGTTGTAAGATTTTTCTCAAACCTTCCTTTTTCAGCAGTTAGTGTACCCTATTTCCCAGCTTGGCTCCTCGTTGTGTTTTATATTTTTTACGGGGTGGTGATTTTAAAACTGCGCAAGAAACTTTCTCTGACAGCAGATAAATCAGAAGAAAAAATGGAATCAAAAAGTTTGAATAATGATCCCACTGTTTCGACACCAATAGATTTTTAATTTCTCCATAACCACTAAATGTTACGATATATCGTAACATTTAGTGGTTAAACCATCGGTGCTGGGATGGTATATTTTGTTGAAATTAGCTATTTTCTGCGGTTTTATAGTTTTGTTCTACAACTTTCCAGTTTAGGTTTTCAAAAAATACTTCCACATATTTTTTCTTTTCAGATGGTGCATAGTCGAGCATAAATGAGTGTTCCCACATATCTAGGGCTAAAACAACCTGAAGTCCTGTAAGATGTCCTAAATGTTGTTCGTCTATCCAAGTATTCAGAAGCCTTTTTGCTGTTGGGTCGTAATAGAGAATTGCCCAACCTACTCCTCGTGTCATTGCTATTGCTTTAAATCGTGTGAGCCATGTCTCAAAATTTCCAAATTCTCTCTCTATCGCTTTTGCAAGTGCCTCGTTTGTGTCGAGCGCTGTTGGACCCCCTTCGAAACTCTTGAAATAATATTCATGATTTCTCATTCCATCAAATTCAAAAGCAAATCGGCGCTGAAGTTCTCCTAAAACATAAGAGTTTTCCTCTGAATCTTTTGCTAGCTCATCGATTTTTTCTAAAATTAAATTTGTATTTTTGACATAACCAGCGTAAAGCTTGAGATGTTCCTCAATTGTTTTTACGGATATCTCATTTAGCGATGGTATATTAAATGTTTGTGGTTCGTATTTCATATTTTTGTTTGTTCTCCAGCTCTTCATTTAGAATGCCGATTACTTAAATAAGATAAATTCAGTACTTAAACATATCTTGGCATACTAGGTGAGGGGTTTTAGAAGACGAATTAGTTTTTAATAATGTATGATTATAGTTTAACACAGTTGCAGAACCAATGAAGCATTTTTTTAAACATTTTTCTTTTTACCTCGTTCCCATTCTGATTTTAGCCAATCTTTTTGTTTGGCAATCTGTTTTGTCCCAAGGAAACAGGCCACTTTCTGTTAGTTTCTTTGATATTGGTCAGGGTGATTCCGAATTTATCGAAGCGCCAAATGGTAATCAGGTTTTGATCGATGGAGGGCCGACAAACGCTATACTCGCTAAACTTGGAGAAGTGATGCCTCTGGGCGACAGAAGTATTGATTTGATAATTCTAAGTCACCCTCATGTCGACCATCTTCTCGGTCTTGTAGAAGTTCTTAATCGTTATGATGTGGGTGCTGTTTTGGAATCCGGTGTGGTTTATGGCACATCAGAATATAAAGAATGGAATCGTTTGCTTGAAGAAAAAAATATTCCTGTAGTAATTGCCATAACTGGAGAGAAAGTTTATTTATCTGACGATGTTTATTTTGATATCTTTGCTCCGCGCAAAAATTTTGTCGATCAAAAATTAGCGAATGTTCATGATTCTATGGTTGTGGCGCAACTTCATTTTGGAAGTTCTACGATAGTGTTTTCCGGTGACATGGAAACATCATTGGAACGCGAACTTGTCTTGACTGGTGACAATTTAAAATCAGATATCCTAAAAATAGGACACCATGGTTCAAAAACTTCTACTTCCGAGGAGTTCTTGAAAGCCGTGAATCCCCAATTCGCTGTAATTTCTGTTGGGGAAGGGAATACCTACGGACATCCGACAAAAGAAATTTTAGGTCGCCTCACATCATTTGGTATAAAAATTTTTCGTACGGATTTAGATGGTGACGTTTTTCTCCAAAGCGACGGAAGAACTTGGGTGAGAAAATAGAATTTAAAAAACCTTACGATACATCGTAAGGTTTTTTAAATAATTCCTGCTTTTTTTAGTGTGGCGTAGGCGCCGTTTTTGTTTATAGTTTTAATCGCACGGGTTGAAAGTGTTAAAGTGACGTTCTTTTTTAATTCAGGAACGTAGATTTTTTTCTTTTGAAGGTTGGGGTATTTTCTAACTTTTCCGGTAGGATTAAACTGCGTGGCACGAGTTCTGTTGCTGTAGCCGCCTCCTACTATTGATTTTGATTTTGTGATCGGACAAATTTTTGCCATAGGTAAACCATCGTAGCATCCATGGTATTAAATGTCAAAGATTAATTTTTTGCTAAAAGATTTTTGATAAAAAGCAAAACCTCACCAAAAAAGTGAGGCTGGGATGCAGTTTTCGATCAGTTTATGGTGAATTCTTGGGCAAAAATTGCGCAAGAATTCACACCACCTTGCATATTCAAGAAAACTTCGATACCACGTCTGTGAGTGATAAAGATGTGAAAAGCTCTTTCGTCACTATCAACAATCTGATCAATATTTTGCTGTGTCAGGTCGTTCGAGTCTGGTCTAAGCCAATCCAAAGGTTTAGAGATGACAACACCCGATTCGCAAGCCATTAACTGATCAGCAACAATTTCCATTGTTAGTTTTGCACGCTTCAATGGAGAAGTGTGTAGGACGAACCTTCCCGGTCCAACCTCTTGAACTAGCCGATTGATATTTAACCGACAGATTTTGATTGATTTTGGATCAAGTCTGACTTTTTCTTCTTTACCTTCATCCCCACGATATTTGGCGTGACTCATCAAAGCAAATTCATTTCTGGGAAATTGATCGTTTGACATATTAACAGCTTTCTTTTGAGGTGTGTTTGTTCCTTACTTGTTTTAGCAATAAAAAGTGTTTGTGTCAAAAAACTTTTAACGAAATTTTGTTATCAGAGTATTTAAGTTTTTTTGTTGTGAAAATATGCGAAAATTTATGCTAATATAATCTCTGTGGATGTTAATATTATATTTCAAATAGCTATTCTTATTGTCTCGGTAATAATTCACGAGGTGTCTCATGGTTATGCGGCACTTATGCTCGGTGATCATACAGCCGAATATGAAGGTCGGTTGACATTAAATCCAATTAAACATTTGGATTTGTTTGGATCGATTATTTTACCGCTCATTTTGATCATCACTAAAGTTGGTTTTGTTATTGGTTGGGCAAAACCGGTTCCTTACAATCCCTACAACCTTAGAAATCAAAAATGGGGGGAGGCAATGGTCGCGGGGGCTGGGCCATTGACCAATATAGTAATTGCAATATTTTTCGGGCTTTTACTCAGATTTCTTTTACCTGTAGTTTCTTTGTCTCAATCAATGATTAGTGCACTTAGTTTGATTGTGATTATAAACTTGCTTTTGGCTTTTTTTAATCTAATCCCAATTCCACCTCTTGACGGTTCGAAAATTCTTTTTTCTATTCTTCCGTATCATCTGGCTCATATTAGGACTAAATTGGAACAATATGGTTTTTTTATTCTAATTTTCTTCATCATCTTTTTGGGGCAATTGTTGTTTACACCAGTTATTATGATTTTTTCATTGATTACAGGTATTAGGTAAGGTTTTTGTAGTAGTTGCATTTTTCCTCATAACATATTAAAGTACTCACCACTGCCTATGGCAGTTTTATATCGACCATGCCTACAACCAACCAATTAGTTCGAAGAAAGAGAACAAAAATCCAGAGCAAAACAAAATCTGTGGCTCTTGCTCGTGGTTTTAATACCATCAAAAATAAACCTGTATATTTTCCTGCTCCTTTCAAGCGAGGTGTTTGCATAAAAGTTACGACCAAAACTCCAAAGAAACCAAACTCAGCTATTCGAAAAATTGCCAGAGTGCGTCTTACAAATGGTATGGAAGTCACTGCTTATATCCCTGGTATGGGTCATGCTCTACAAGAGCACTCCGTCGTGTTGCTTCGAGGTGGTAGGGTAAAAGATGTTGGACTTCGTTACACTGTTGTTCGTGGTATTTTGGATGCGACGGGTGTGGAAAATAGGAAGAAAGGCCGAAGTCAGTATGGTGCGAAGAAACCTAAAAAAAGCTAATCAATTTAAATGCGAAGAAAAGTTAAAAATAGAAATATAGTTGGACCAGACTCCGTATACAGCTCCGAAAAGATCGGAAAGTTTATAAACTATACCATGGAACAAGGTAAAAAAAATACTGCCCGTAAGATTATTTACGGTGCTTTAGATGTTGTAAAAGAAAAAACAAAAGTCACTGATCCGTTAGAAGTTTTTGACACCGCTTTGAAAAATACAGGCCCTACTATGGAAGTGCGATCACGAAGGGTTGGGGGTGCTAACTATCAGATTCCTCGAGAAGTTAGACCAGAACGCCGACAATACCTTTCAATGAAATGGATTATTGAAGCGGCTAGGGCAAAAAAGGGAGCCCCAATGCATATGAGATTGGCTGATGAAATCATTTCTGCTTCTAAAAACGAAGGAGAAGCTGTAAAGAAAAGAGAAAATACTCACAAGATGGCGGAGGCCAATAAGGCATTCGCTCACTTTGCTTGGTAGTCAGAACACTAATTCTGGCAATCTTCTTCGTTGGATTACAATTTTCCTCCCTCGCTGTACCGATAAGTACAGCTTAGTCGTAAAATTATAATTCGCCTTGAATCTTATCCAGAATTAGTGTTCTGCAAAAACACACCGAGGACAAACCTCGGTGTGTTTTTTATTTATTTTGAACTTTCCTCAAAATATATCAACTTGAATCATCTGTGCGCATGTTTTTTGAATAAAAGATAATAATAAAAGCCCCGGATGGGGCTACGAACATTTGCTGACTATTTGAAGAATACCATTCTCAACTTTTTGAAAAACAGGATGAGGTAAATCTACGATTTTTGCTTCATCCAACCATCGTGCGATGAGTGCAGCCCTTGCTTCATTGGCTGTTATGATTTCTTCATCAGTTTTCTCTATGGGCAAAGTTGGTAACACATTTACTTTGTCCCACCTACGAGTTTTTAGCTCTTTCATCCAAAGTTCATAAACTACAATAAGTAAGTCTGAGACCTGAGTTGTGGGTTTACATTGGCGATGAAAAACTTGAATGACTCCAGATGGATTTATTGTCCACACCAAAACACTAAAACGAGTACCTTTATGTTCATCACGCGCTCTTTCTAAAATTATACGAGTGCAGGCTTTCTGGATAGCATCAATTTTGTCCTGAAGTGTGTGCACATCAAGCGAAGTAAAATGAGGATAAATATGCAGGTTCATTTTCTCTTCCTTTCCGTGTGGTCGTATGTCATTTTGTACAATGTTTCTATTTTAGCTTATATTTTTTTGTCTTTAGTTTCAAAAATAGTTAATAGTTTAAATTGACGAGGTGATTACTTACAGGAGTAGACTTTTTTTGTCACTTGGGTTACAATCGTTGTCAATTACTAAAGGCTTCGGCCTATTTTATTATTATGAATAGAGATTACCCATTAGACAAAATCAGAAACTTTGGAATCATTGCTCACATTGATGCCGGCAAAACCACCACTTCCGAGCGTGTTTTGTTTTATACAGGAATGTCCCATAAAATCGGCGAAGTGCACGACGGTGATACAGTGACAGACTGGATGGAACAGGAAAGAGAAAGAGGTATTACTATCACCTCTGCTGCTATTACTTGTTTTTGGAATCCCTCATATATGGGGACTGATGTTTCTAAAAAAGTTCGTTTCAATATTATAGATACACCTGGGCACATTGACTTTACTGCTGAAGTAAAAAGATCACTGCGTGTTTTGGACGGTGCGGTTGTAGTTTTTGATGGTGTTGCTGGTGTAGAACCTCAATCAGAAACAAACTGGAGATATGCTGATGACGGTAATGTGTCAAGAATTTGTTTCATAAATAAACTTGACCGAATGGGTGCAAACTTTGAGCGATCTTACGCGTCAATTCTTGATCGTCTTAGTAAAAAAGCTGTAAGAATGCAGATCCCGATGGGATTGGAAGAAAATTTCAAAGGTGTTATTGATCTTCTAAAAATGAAAGCATATTATTTTGAAGGGGAAATGGGAATTATCGTTAAAGAAGAAGAAATTCCCGCAGAATTTGCAGAGGAAGCAAAAAAATATCGAGCGGAACTCATCGAAAAAATTGTTGAACAAGATGATACTCTCATGACTGCTTATCTGGAAGGTAAAGAGCCATCCTTTGAAGATTTAAAAAGAATACTTAGAAAAGCTGTGATAGATGTAAAAATTATTCCAGTATATGCTGGTTCAGCTCTTAAAAATAAAGGGGTTCAGCTTGTTTTAGATGCTGTGGTGGATTATCTTCCGTCCCCCGTAGATATGCCTCCTATTGTTGGAGTTCACCCTGATACCGGCGCCGAAGTTATTCGTCATGCTTCTGATGAGGAACCTTTTGCTGCTCTTGCTTTCAAATTACAAAATGACCCATTCGTTGGTCAGCTTACATTTTTCCGTGTATATTCAGGAACAATTGAGGCTGGTACGTATGTTTACAACTCCACAACTGGCGAGAAAGAACGTCTAGGCCGTATTGTTCGTCTTCAAGCCGATAAACGCGAGGAGGTAAAGAAAGTTTTTGCCGGAGAGATTGCTGCCGCCGTTGGTTTGAAAAGCGCAAAAACATCTCATACTTTATGTGATGAAAATGATCCGATAATCCTTGATCCAATCAAATTTGTTGAGCCTGTTGTTTCTTTGCGTATTGAACCAAAAACCAAAGCTGATCAAGAAAAAATGGGTATGGCTTTGAAAAAACTTTCTGACGAAGACCCAACATTCAAGATTAGTTCAAATATTGAAACTGGCGAAACTATCGTTTCCGGTATGGGTGAGCTTCACTTGGATATTATGATTGATAGAATGAAAAGAGAATTCAATGTGGAGGCGAATATCGGTAAACCACAAGTAGCATACAAAGAAACCATTACAGATGAAGCGGAAGCTGAACACAAGTACATCAAACAATCTGGAGGTAAGGGGCAATATGGTCACGTCAAGATTATCTTTAAACCATTGGAGCCGTTGGATCCAGAAAAGAAACTTCCTAAAAATGTACATCGTTATGATGATTTTGAATTCATCGATTCTATCAAAGGTGGGGTTATTCCTCAGGAATTTATTCCAGCTGTTGAAAAAGGTATTAGGGAGGCTATGGAGCGTGGAATTGTGGCTGGCTACAAAATGGTAAATGTTTCAGCCGAACTTACTTTCGGTTCTTACCATGACGTGGACTCATCTGAAATTGCTTACAAAATTGCTGCATCTCAAGCATTTCAGGACGGAGCAAAAAGAGCGAAGCCTGTTATCCTTGAGCCGATTATGAAAATTGAAGTTGTTTTCCCAGAAAAATTTATGGGAGACATCACTGGAAGTCTTTCTTCAAAACGAGGGCAGATTGAAGGTATGGAAGAGCGAGGGATGTTGCGAGTTATAAACGCAAAAGTACCGCTTTCCGAAATGTTTGGTTATACAACTCAGCTTCGTTCTATGACAGAAGGTCGTGGAAATGCAAACATGGAATTTTCTCACTATGAAGTTGTGCCGAAAAACGTAGAGTTAGAAATTATTGAAGCACGTAAGTAGGGCGAGTAAAAAATCTATATATAAGCACTTCTCGCCCCGTGATGACTCGCCAGTCAGCGAGTCATCACGGGGTGCCAAAAAATGTGGAATTGGAAATTATAGAATCTAGGAAATAGAAGAATAGTCCATAAAGTTAAAACAAAAAACCTTACGATGTATCGTAAGGTTTTTTGTTGTGTTTTTATACCTTGCAAATTTGCTGGTGGGTGGATAGAATTGAAACATGAAAAAACTAAATAAAGGTTTTGTAATTCCTTTGGTGATTAGTATTATTGTGTTGGTGATGGTTGGAGGGGGGATTTATTATACTAAAACTAAACAATCAGATTTATCTATTAAAATTAATTCTACAATAGATCAGAATGTCGGTTGGAAAACATATACAGATTCATCTTATGATATTCAATTTAAATACCCAGATAGCTGGCAAATTGTAGATGAAAAAAGTGATGTGCTTATAGTTAAAATTGCTGATAGTATGGCTTTACCTAAACCAGATTCTGACACTCCTTCCAACTTTTTTTTCGTCCGTACAATTGGAGATGCTGATATAAGGGATTTAGAAAATGGTTCGTTGGGGACTGATGGTGGTTGGAATGTTGGTTTTGCTGGTATTTTTTGGAGATATGTCTACAATCAAGACAAAAATATTAACATAGTAATGAGCGCTCTAGATTCTCATGCTCAAAAAGTAGAAGAGCAGATTCTCTCAAGTTTTATTTATACTGATTCCAAAGATATTTCGACGACTATTAATAACACTAAATCTGTGATTAGTTCAATTTTACCAACCTTTGGTGCTATTGGGACAGTTGTAAAAATTAACGGCAACAACCTTTCTGGTTTTGAGGGAGACAAAAATATATGGATTGAAAATTCTTTGGGGCAAAAAGGCATTATATATAGTGATCGAACGGTAGCCACTGATAAAGTTATTCCTTTTAAGCTAGAAAATAAATATTGCACAGAGGATATATCTTATTCAGGCAAGCCTTGCCCAGCCTACTTGAATATTGTTCAGGGGGTATACGGTATATATGTATCTCCGTGGGGGGAAAAAAGTAATGAAGTTGAGTTTACAGTAACTTCAAACTAATAAGTAGATAACATCAGCTGTCATTTATATCGCAAACTTTCGACTTTGGAGTTTCTGCTTGTTACACTACAGTAATGACTCAAAAGGAGGCACTACAAATTTTCAAAACTGGGGCGAATGTTTTTCTAACCGGAGAGCCTGGGTCTGGTAAGACTCATACTATTAATGAATACGTCTGGTATCTACGACGGGCTGGCATAGAGGTGGCCATCACGGCTTCTACCGGCA
>JABMOB010000040.1 GCA_013204345.1 Parcubacteria group bacterium
CCGGAGCGTGGCAAAAAACTCCCACGATCCGTCTGGCTGCTGCTTACTGACGAATTCCGCCGCGATCAACTGCAGGCTTTGTTTTTGTCCCTCCTCCAGCGAGGGCAACGATCGTGCAGCGACGGCTAGGAACGGAAGCCCCATGTTGAGCCCTCGACCCTGAGGTCGTGGATCGGGTGGATCAGCCGGGTTGGGAAAAATTCTTGAGGCCAACAATTTGTCTTTACTGCCCAACAACGACTCGATCTTATCGGCTAGGTATTTCTTGTCGATCGCATAGCCCTGTCGGTCTGCTTCGCTCAGCGCCCAAAACGGCATCCCCGCGTGATGGCAGGCCGCGCATCCGCGAGATTTCAACCAGGCGTCGCTTTCCTTTTCGAGATAAGGGATGGCACGCTCGACCGTTTGGTGAATCTGCTCGGTGGTCGCGGAGGGAATCGCAGCCAGTTCGCCCGCTATCACGAACCGCGAAAGGCAGATTCCAAGAAAACTCGCCGCAGACGAGAATGTGTGAGTCATGAATCGATCTAGGACGAGGAACGTTGAGAAACGGAATAATTTTCTTGAGACAGCTTGTCACAAGCCCACGATCCTCGGCCAAAAATGGCAGAACGACGCATCAAGCGGCAGACTGCCCGGAATGCAATAGATTGTGGGGTTCATGATTTACGTCGGCACGCCCAGTAGGCTGCAGGCGTCTTCGTAGCCAGCCGCGTGAAATCCCTTTTCGTCCGTTCGGTTGTAGCCGTACGAACTGGCGGTAACGCGTGCGAGTCCCGTGATCTGCCGCCAACGAAATGCTGACCGAGTGGATCTATACTCTTCGCCCACGGTATGGAAGTATTTCTCGCCATGCAGCCGACCGTCTTCACTGATCGTGTATTTAATCAGCGTCTGGAAGACTGCCTGTACCGGGAAGTTTTTCTCTCCGTAAATCTGAATGGCCGCCGCCGCCCGGCCCTGATCGTTGACCTTCACTGCATCTTCGCACTCGGCCAACAAACCGGCTGCATCGGTGGCCTTGATTGCAGCACGGTGTTCCTCCAGCGGATAAGACTCACCCGCAAATGCCGCATGGCTGGCGCTGTGGTAAGCGGCCACGATAAGGCCGGACACGGCGTGCTTCCTGTCTGTGTTTCGCGCCATATTCCGGAAGGCGTTCGTGGCGTCAGAAGAATGGACACCCGCCGAATCTCCATGTGTCCGCCATCGATCAGCCCCTTGTCGCAAGACGAGCATGTTCGACGCAAGTGAAATTGCTTCGCCGACGACTTCCGGATCAATCCCGTCTGCCAGTGCTGCCGCGACCGCATCAGCGGAACGAGCCGGTGGCCCGTCATAGACCGCGCGTGCCAGACTATCGACTGCAGCATCGCCGGGATCCGTTTTCCCGAGCGCCTTGCCCACGAGCTTGTAC
>JABMOB010000041.1 GCA_013204345.1 Parcubacteria group bacterium
ACCTTGAAGCGTCTGGCTCTGATCTTTGCGACGTCCACTAATCGAAAGACTCGCCGTAAATGTTCGGTTTTCGGGTCGGCGACAGCTTCCACAGAACCGAGGCCCGACCACGGACGATAGGCCGGCGAAGCATGGAGAACGGCAAGTAAGTTCTCGCCGAGCGCGCGATCGAAAACAGAACCGTATGCCGAAAATGGTTTTAGGCCGTTCCACTCGATCGGGTTATGACTGGCCGTGAGTTGCAAACCACCGGCCGCCCCCAGAGCGTTGACCATCACACCGCACGTTGGTGTGGATGCGATTCCCAAATCGAGCACCTTGCACCCCGTCGCCAGTAGGCCTGTTAAGACGGCATGTCGCAGCATCTCTCCGCTTGAGCGTCCATCTTGTGAGAGGACCACCTTTCCACCATTCAACAGTGTTCCAAATGATGCGGCAAACCGCGTGACGTATTCGGGGTCCAGCCCGTCGCCCACAATTCCTCGCAAGCCGGAGATACTCAGAATGCGCTCCGTCATGATGTTTCCTCAGGGATCGATGCGAGGGATGTCAATTGTGATCGACCGAGTATCCACGGAAGATGTCGACCGTGGATACAAAATGTTCGGGGGATGGATTAGGATCGCTTCGGACGTTAATAGTTCAGGAGACGAAAGTCGAGAGATTCGCGGCGATAAGATTCTCGACAACCCTGCCCACAGTTCTCAAACCGCCTGACCGTGGATGCTGACCGTAAACGACGTATGCTTGCAGGTTCAAGCGGATACTGACCGCGGTCGCCACGAGAACACGAGTGAGCGACTTGGCAGTTGTTTCGGCCTGTTCTACGATGTGGAAATGATACGATGTCGGATGGGAAAGGGAGTGAACCGAGGTTCCTTGCTGGACCTGACGTCGCCGAAATGAACCGCTGTCTCCAACGGAGTCCCTTTAAATTATGGCTAAGCAGACTATTGCGGATATTCCCGTCGCCGCTCAAGCCGTTCTGATGCGATGTGACTTTAATGTTCCGCTAGACGACGCTCATCAAATTACTGACGACCGACGGATCGCTGAAGCGATCCCCTCAATTAAGTCCGTATTGGACCGCGGTGGGCGTCTGATTTTGATGAGTCATCTCGGTCGACCTGAGGGTAAAGATTTGGCGGCGGACGCCAAATACAGCCTCGCTCCCGTGGCGGTGCGTTTGCAGAAATTACTGGGTTGCCCGGTCCACTTTGCTGGGGATACCGTGGGTGATGCGGCAAGATCAAAGGTGTTGACTCTTGGGAATGGTGAAATCCTGCTGCTAGAAAATGTTCGTTTCAACACGGGTGAAAAAAAAGGTGATCCCGAGTATGCCGGAGCCCTGGCTCGGATGGGGGATATTTACTGCAATGACGCCTTCGGTACATGCCATCGGACGGAAGCCTCCATGGTTGCGGTTCCGAATGCCATGATCGGTAAGCCCAAGGTCTGCGGTTTTCTGGTCGAGAAGGAAATCCGCTTTTTGTCAGAAGCGATTGCCAAGCCGGCTCGACCGTTTGTTGCGATTGTTGGCGGCGCCAAGGTCTCGGACAAAATCAACGTCATCCAACATCTTTTGGCGATCTGCGATACCGTGCTTATTGGAGGCGCGATGGCATACACCTTTTCGCTGGCGACGGGCGGTCGTGTCGGCCGCAGTCGCGTGGAAACAGACAAAATCGATTTTGCGAGAGTGCTGATCCAGC
>JABMOB010000009.1 GCA_013204345.1 Parcubacteria group bacterium
ATCAACAACAATGACATCGATTTTTTGTTTTGGATAATCTTGTCTGACGACAGATTCTAAGCATTTCTTTATATAAAATTCTTCATTTCGACAGGGTATTATTATTGATACAGAAGGTAAATATTTCATATATTATTCAATATGATTCAATCTAATAGAATGAATCATTCCTAGATAAAAGAATAGTGCCTGATTATTTATAAACCCAGATAAAAGAGAATTCATCACAATGAATATTGTCAGAGCAAAAACTACCTCAATAACCCTAGAAGAATAGTTTTCAATTTTTAACTTAATCATGACCCATAGGCTCCATAAAACAATTACCAAAAAAGCAGTGAGTCCCAAAATCCCAGTTTCGGAAGAAACTTCTAAAAAAATATTGTGTGGATACTTAAAGTCCCAGTTACTATTTTGCTTTTGCCACTCTGTCCAAAACGACCCCATGCCTTTACCCAAAATAGGACTCTCCTTAGACATTTCAACAGAAAGCTCTAAGGCATCAACCCTAGTTTCCCCGCCCTGATCCCACACCTCTACAAAATACATGGTCCTATTTAACAAAACAGATCCGGCTGGAGAAATCAGCAGAACTGCCACTAGCCCGATAAGAAAAATAGCTTGAATAAAAATTACAGATTTGATCTTTATTTTCTTGAAACCACCAACCAATTTTACAGAAAAGATGGCGGCAATTATCATGGTTAAAATTAAAGAAATAATTGGACCTTTCCCTCCAGATACAATCATTGTAGCCAACAAAATAACAACTGCCAAAAAGATACCCAAATATCTAAGCTTCTGTTTTTTAACATAGTATAGAAGGATAATGATAGCCATTCCAGACAATTGACCGACTGCGACATAGTTACTGCCAATAATTTCGGCCAATTTTGAGAAGGATAATAAGACCCCAAATAATATAAAATTTATACCCAAAATAAGACCCACAGATGCCAAGAAAAAGAAAAAATTTTTTATCCTATCCCTAGAATTAAGTAAGAAAAATGGAACAAAAGCAGCTAGGGCAGTGATCGTAAAAAATTCTATCGACTTCTCAATCCCGTATGCAACGTTAGAAGTGTAAAAAAGGCTAGCGACAATTATAAATGCGAACGTTAAATAAAAAAAGATAAATGGCTTTGAAATTTTAAAAAATTCTTTTTTATGGAATAACCTAAAAAGGGTAACTACTAGTATCGTTGCGAAAATAATATATTTTATAGAAAGTATTTCCAGACCAGATATCTCTCGGAGTCTAATAAAACTGGTTGGAATTATCATGATAGCTAGGCCCAGCTCTGGGAATAGCAGAGTTGCAAAAATAATAAAGCCCACAAACAATAAAACTAGGACCTCCGAAATACTAGTATTTAAATATGAAGTAGTAAAAATCGAGGACAGCACCAAAAAAACACCCAGAATCACCCAGAGTTCTTTTCTATTCAAAAATGATAATCTACTGAGTTTCATTTTTACCCCTTGATAAAACCACAAGGAATGACAACAGTAATCCTAGAATGATCGAAACAAATATATTTAGAATTAATTTAGGAAAAATTGGCTTGTCCTGAAGTTGTGGACTACTGATAATTTTAAAGTCTCTTTTTTTAGCTAAAACATTTTCTAGATGATATTTTAGGTTTTGTTTAGCCAAGAGACCGCTCTCCAAACTTGCGGTAGTGTTTCTTAAGATAAGAATCCTAGATATCTCCTGTTCTCCTAAAGATTTCTTGAGTATGCTAATTTCATAAGCAAAAATCGCCAAACTATTTTCTATTCTTTGTATATCTTTATTGGTAATCTCGAGCTCTTCTTCTTTTAAATTTATTAGTTTTTCTATTTCTGGATTTACATAAGACAAAAAATTATCCAGAATGCCCTGATTCAAATCAACCGCATTTTGAGCAGTCCTGGCTCTAGCACTCACAGTAACCAGAGGAACTTCTTTGTTTTCGGCTAGACCCACCCTTTCTAGAACCAAATTTACTTCCACATATTTTTTCTTAAATTCGTCAAAAGATATTTTGTCTCCAAAAAACTTATTCTTTACAGGTAACAAAATATCTGAGCTAAGAATGATATTTTTTACTTCAACAACTGTGTAAACCCCACCCCCAACATTTCCAAGATGAATCACAGAATTAGACTCATATGTTTTAGGTAGTACAAAACTAACTATAATAGTTAGAACAACTACAGCAAGCATTGTTTTGACAATAAAACCCTTGTTTTTAGACACGCCAGAAATTATTCCAGATAAATCAATTTCTGTAACATTTTCTCCTTTCATCAGTCCACTCTACCACAGATCTAGCCTTTGTAAAAGGCAGATTTTCTGTAAATCATACCTCTTTAACAGTGTTTTATGAACCAACATACTTTGATATAATCCAAGACATATAAAAAGTAACTCTTTATTTTATATATGATTATACTCGGAGTTGAAACCCTAGTAGCAGAGCAAACCCTAGTAGTACAACATAGTTGACTACGGGGCATGGCTCGCTACGGGGCGAGAAGTGGCAATATTAAACTTTTAATTTTATGAAAAATTATGATTATCCTAGGCATTGAAACAAGTTGCGACGAAACAGCACTCAGTATACTAAAAGCAGAAGGTGAAATTGATTCACTAGACTTTGATGTGCTCGGAAACACCATACTTTCTCAAGTCAAACTGCACGAAAAATATGGTGGCGTTTTACCTTTTTTAGCAAAACGAGAACATGCAAAAAATCTTATTCCCCTACTCAAAAAAACGCTTAAAGAGGCAAATCTTTATATGGAAGAAAAAACAAAAATTCCTTCCGATATTATAGAAAAAACCAGTAAAATATTAGAAAGGGAACCGGATCTCTTTCCACAATTTATTGAATTTATTAAACAAACCAAAAAGCCAGATATCAACACAGTAGGAGTCACATTTGGACCAGGCTTAGAACCTGCCCTTTGGGTGGGTATAAACTTCGCTAAAGCCCTTGGACTAGCATGGAACATGCCTGTAGTACCCATAAACCACATGGAAGGGCACATAGTTTCGGTTCTAACCGAAACTATGGTCAAAAATCGAAAGTCGAAAGTCCATAAAGTTGAATTCCCTGCAATCGCACTCCTCATATCAGGCGGACATACCGAACTCGTGCTAATAAAAAATTGGGGGAATTACGAAGTTATCGGCAAAACACGAGACGATGCGGTTGGAGAAGCCTTTGATAAAGTCGCACGAATGCTTTCACTCCCATACCCAGGAGGCAAAGAAATATCAAAACTAGCGGGAGTAGAACGAACGTCTGGAGATAATTCAACCCCTTATATATTGCCACGACCGATGCTCCACTCTCCTGATCTTGATTTTTCATTTTCCGGATTAAAAACTGCTGTACTTTATACTTTGAAAGAAATACCCGAGGTAACAGAAACCATTAAGCAAAAGATTGCAAAGGAATTTGAAGATGCCGTTATTGATGTGATTGTAGCAAAAACAAAAAAGGCGATGTTTCAACACGAAACAAAAACACTTATTATGGGCGGGGGTGTTTCTGCAAACAAAACAATACAAAAAGCTTTGAAAGAATTAGTAAAGGAATTTAAGGAAACAAAACTTTTAATCCCAGAACAAGAGTTGTCCACAGACAATGCTCTCATGATAGCTATCGCAACTTACATTAAAGTTACCAAAGACAAAACATTATTAGAAGTAAGTGACAGGAAGATCGTTGCAGAAGGCAACGTCAAATTATAACTAAACCTATTCAGTTGGTGGGAATATAGTTGGAGGACTATCGACAACATCGGATGGTGGTAATGGAGTATCATCATCATCTTTTTTGTTGACATACCACAAGAGAAAACCTGCAAGTATAATAAGCACCACAAGAAGCGGTATAACAAGGCAATAAGCTAGAAGAACGATAGAAACAGGGACAGCTACAATGATACCAAGTATAAGGGACATTATTCTAAAGGACACTATTTTTCTATAGGACATTCCGTTGTCAAACATAGCCACTATAAGCAAGCTTAGGAGGTAGAGCCCTAGAAGAACAACTATCAGTTTGTATATACAATCAAAGGCTTCTCCCGTTGTCTCTGGTAAAGCTAGCACCGCAGCAGCTAGGTTTCTTAACACCCCCTCCGTAGGTGACGTTGTAGCCGTATTTAGGACCAGAGTTGTGGTGCTTTGCACCTGTTCTGTCGTCGGTAATTGACCTATCTGAGCCCCAGTTTCCAGAATATTAGGCGTGGTTGGTACACTTTCTATAGGAGCTGTACCACCAGTAGGCACACCCTCTCTCTGTAGGCTCTCCAAGAATGTCCTATATGCATCTATTTCGCTCTGTTGCGCAATGGTTACGGGGAAGGCAAACTTACAATAAATCTCATTTACCTTTTTCTTGGTAAGTATATATACAAAGCCCGTTGATGTTCCTTGGTATCCCCAAGGAGTCAATATATCGTCTTGATATCTTAGCTGAAAGGCAGAAACTGCATCAAAAGTAGTCTGATCAAAGAATCCCGTTACGGCAAGATTTGAGAAACCTTCCAAATCCCTAAGGAAAATCTGTAGTTTTCGAACTTCGACTGGGTCATTTTCAAAACCTATCTTTAGGTAATCAAACAAATAATCACAACCACCACCTGTCCCTCCGCCTGCTGGAACAAATGTCAATTCATCACCTACCGCCAAAAGACTGCCATTTGTAGACACTGGTCTGAAATGATATGTTTCGCCCGGAGTAAGACCTACCACAGCCATACCGTGACTTGTTAATAGAGGTGACGCCAATTCCACAGTTGAAGCGTCATAACCATAGTTTGGAGAAAGACCGAGAGCAGAAACTGCTGGTTGACCATAAACCACCCGTCTTGTTGCAGAAATATTTGTATCCCATCTAATAAACACTACCCCTGGGATAATTTCCTCTATTCTTTCATTTGTAATTATTAAACGTGTAGTTCCACCACCGCCACCGCCAGTTGGTGGAGAAGTAACTGTCAAAACAAGATTTTGATTAGTAGCGCCACAAGTGTTACTTGCTGTAAGAGCAATATTAAATGTTCCTATTTGAGTAGGTATACCAGAAATAACATTTCCGCTCACAGAAAGTCCTGCGGGAAGTGACCCTGTGTCTATGTTGTAAACAATCGGAGTAGTTGTCGCTGGAGAGGTTGTTGCTGAAAGAGTGTATGAAAACGTTGCCCCCTTCACGACAGAAGCTGTAAGGGTAGAGGTTATTGAAGGAATAGGACAGATTGGAGCACCCACCGTCACACCAGCCGTAGCAGTAGCATCTGGAGCTGTTGGGCCAGTACATGTAACAGAGTATGTCTGATCTGCTGTTAGAGCAGGAGTAGTAGTTGAACCACTTGTTGCGCTTGCAGTATCAAAATTTGTACCCGTACACGATGTGGCATCAGTTGAAGACCATGTAAGTGTAGATGTGCCACCTGATGTTACAGACGTCGGACTTGCTGTGAGAGTAGCTGTTGGAGCTGGGGTGCCACCACCTCCACCACTAGTAACAGTAATAACTTGTGTCGCTGTTGCGTCAGGAGCTGTTGGGCCAGTACATGTAACAGAGTATGTTGTATCAGAAGTTAAAGCCCCGGTAGAAAATGATCCACTTGTTGCACTTGCAGCGTCAAAATTTGTTCCTACACAAGATGTTGCATCGGTAGATGTCCAAGTAAGGTTAGTTGAACCACCTGAAGTTACTGAAGTTGAACTTGCAGTAAGGGTAGCTGTTGGAGCTGGGGTGCCACCACCGGAAGTAACCGTCACACCAGCCGTAGCAGTAGCATCTGGAGCTGTTGGACCAGTACATGTAACAGAGTATGTCTGATCTGCTGTTAGAGCACCAGTTGAAACCGACCCACTTGTTGCGCTTGCAGTATCAAAATTTGTACCCGTACACGATGTGGCATCAGTTGAAGACCAATTTAGATTTGTTGAATCACCAGAGGTGATTGATGATGAATCTACAGTAAGTGTAGCCGTTGGAGCTGGGGTTGGTGCGGGTGTAAGGCTAACAGAAATAACTATATCTGAACAAGAGACGCTCGTACTAGAACCCGAAGCAGTAGCTGTAACAGTACCAGTTTTTGTGCCATCGGTTGTATAAGTCACAGTTGCTGTTGTCCCACTTCCAGACAAACCTTCGTCACCACTCCAAGAGATAGATGGTGTTGGTGATCCAGATATAGTAGCCGTCCAAGTTGCTGTCTGGCCCGCGACTACGTCCACAGTCTGAGAACATACAGCTGTAGAATCCGCTAAAGCTTCAGGAACTAAGGTTGAAAAAGTAGTTGAAAAAACCATTAAGGCAAGCAGAAAAGAAACGTTTTTACGCGTCTTTTTAGAAAACATTTGAAATATGTTTTTTTTCTGCTTCATCATTTAATTTAATAGTCAAAAAGCTAAACCAAACGTCATTCAAAAGAGTTGTAAAATTTTGTTTACTTCCCCACACTACACTTTTTATTAATTTTGTCAACACCTATAATAATCTAACGTAAAAGGGTCTGTTTTTATAAATAGCTATATATAGAGCCGTACTTAGTAAAAAATCATTACAATATAAAAATAATGTCCTTTATAAAAACTACTTTGTCCTTTATGAACCCCCAAGATGCCAAACTGGCTAGATAATTTACTAAAGGACATTTACTAGATATATTGCTATCATAAATTACATGTCCTTTAGTATGTTTTACTAAGAAAATATATTAAATATTACCCAAATTTCTAAGGTTAGTTATAGTTTAAGCCAAATTTATGATATTATTGACTATAATAAATCTAATTAAAACTTCTAAAACATGGACCCAAAACTACTAAAACCTTACGACCCAGCTTCTACAGAAAGCCGAGTGTATAAAAAATGGGAAGAAAGTGGATACTTTAATCCAGACAATTTACCAGGAGATAGAAAAGAAGTGTTTACTATTGTTATGCCTCCTCCAAATGTAACGGGAATACTTCATATGGGACACGCCATGATGCTTACCGTAGAAGATATTATAATTCGCTATCAAAGAATGCTTGGGAAAAAAACTTTATGGATCCCCGGTACTGATCATGCAGCCATCGCCACCCAAAGCAAAGTAGAAAAAGAAATATATAAAAAAGAAGGTAAAAATAGACATGATCTAGGGAGAGAGGAATTACTAACCAGAATTAGACAATTTGCAAAAGAAAGCCACGACACTATTGCTTCGCAAATAAAAGTGATTGGTTCATCTTGTGATTGGTCACGAGAAGCTTTCACCTTGGATAATAAAAGAAACTTGGCTGTCAACACTGTCTTCAAAAAAATGTATGCAGACGGTTTGATATATCGCGGGCATAGAATAGTGAACTGGGATCCAAAGGGTCAGACCACTATTTCTGATGATGAGATAGTTTATGAAGAACGAAAAGGAATTCTCTATACATTCAAATACGACAAAGACTTCCCTATTGCAATATCCACAACACGCCCAGAAACAAAAGTTGGAGATACCGCCGTAGCTGTACATCCAGATGATGAAAGATATAAAAAATATGTAGGCAAAGAATATGACGTAGAATTTTGTGGAGTACCTCTTCATCTAAAAATAATTGCAGATAAAGAAGTGGACAAAGAATTTGGTACTGGCGCACTTGGAGTCACACCTGCACACAGCCAGATCGACTGGATAATAGCTGAACGGCATGATCTTCCTAAAAAACAAGTTATCAACGAATTTGCAAAGATGACCGTCGGTGACGATCGCATTTTAAACAAAAAAACTACCGAAGCTAGGGCGGTTATTGTGGAATGGCTTAAAGCTGAAGATCTGTTACAAGAAGAGAAAGAAGTTACACAAAATATATCTACAGCCGAACGCACAGGTGGTATTGTAGAGCCTTTGCCAAAATTGCAATGGTTTATAGCAGTGAACAAAGAGTTTACTAAAAATGGCAAAACAACTACTCTCAAGAAAATAACCAAAGAACCTATAGAAAAAGGAGAGATAAAAATTATTCCAGACTATTTTAGCAAAACCTACTTTCACTGGATAGATAACCTGAATGATTGGTGTATCTCTCGCCAAATCTGGTACGGCCACAGAATTCCAGTTTGGTACCGATCGACTTCACTCACGGCGGGTAAAGACGATGAAATATACTGTGGAATAGAAGCCCCAGAAGGAGAAGGGTGGAAACAAGATGAGGATACTCTAGACACGTGGTTTTCTTCTGCACTTTGGACATTTTCTACGCTTGGTTGGCCAGAAAAAACTAAAGATTTAGAAACTTACCATCCAACCGACGTACTTGAAACGGGATACGAAATAATCTTTTTTTGGGTAGCAAGAATGATAATGATGACCGAATACAATCTCGGGACTATCCCATTTAAAAATGTTTATTTCCACGGAACAGTGCGAGATGCAAAAGGACGAAGAATGTCAAAATCACTCGGCAATGGAATGGACCCTATCGAGGTAGCGAATAAATTTGGTATGGACGCAGGTCGCATGGCTTTGGTGGTTGGCACAGCACCAGGAACCGATAGTAAAATTTCAGAAGACAAAATAAAAGGATATAAACATTTCGCAAACAAAATATGGAACATCACTCGATTTGTTTTAAGTAGCACTACTGACACAGACTTAGACAGTAATCCAACATTGGAAGAAAATGATGAAAAGATTATAAACGAGCTAAACAAGACCATTGAAGATGTAACGGCAGATTTAGATAATTACCGTTTTTATATGGCTTCCGAAAAAATATACCATTATATTTGGCACACTTTTGCCGATATAATTATCGAGGAGTCTAAGCCTATTTTGTCTGGTGACAATCTTGCCCAAAAAACATCACGCCAGTGGACACTTTTATACACACTTAAAACTTCCCTGAAAATACTTCACCCATTTATGCCGTTTATAACCGAAGAAATATGGTCGATGATGCCTAAAGAAAATGAGACTATGCTTATGGTCGAATCTTGGCCGAAGACAAAAATATGATAGATGTCCAAACTTTTTTTCTCGCTCTTCTTGGTGGTGTCCTACCTGCGGTATTATGGCTTTCGTTTTGGCTCAAAGAAGATGAGCACCCCGAGCCAAAAGGCCTCATAATCCTCACATTTTTTAGCGGGATGATCGCTGTACCGCTTGTTTTACCATTCCAAAAAATTATTTACCAAAATTTCCAACATTCACAACTTATCACCTTTGTCTTATGGGCTTGTTTTGAAGAAGTATTCAAGTTTATAGCTGCTTATGTCATTGTTTTCAAGACCAAAGAGATGGACGAGCCGATAGACGCTGTTATATATATGCTAACAGCAGCTCTTGGGTTTGTGGCACTTGAAAATGCTTTCTTTCTAATCAGTCCATTGTCACAAGGAAACTTTATAGAGGGCATAGTTACAGGCAATTTGCGTTTTATGGGAGCAAGCCTTCTACACATTATTTCCTCTACAACAATAGGTATATTTATAGCCTTATCTTTTTACAAAAAAAGAGTTATGAAAATTGAGTATTTGGCCATAGGAATGATCCTCGCGATAATATTGCATACAATCTTTAATTTACTTATAATAGATAGTACAGATACCATAACCTTTACTATATTTGCTGTTGTGTGGATTGCCGTCATTGTGCTACTTTTGTTTTTTGAGAAAATAAAAAAAATAATCCCTAATAAGTAATAACATGTTGATACCAAAAACAAAAAGAACTTTTTTTGAAAAGCTAACTGGGGCTATCAGAATACAAGACGATACCGAATCAAAAGAAATTGAAATTCCTGATACAAAAAAAGAGCTGTTGGATGGAGAGGAATCCGACGGACAGTTGACTGTTGATGTATATCAAACTTATAGTGACATAGTAATAAAAACCATGGTCGCCGGAGTAAAACCAGAAGATTTGGATATTTCTATCACCAGAGACATGGTCACGATTAAAGGAAAAAGGGAAACCGAAAGAAACATTACTGAGGAAGATTATTTTCAACGAGAATTGTATTGGGGTAGTTTTTCAAGAACAATACTCTTACCTCAGGAAATAGAAGTGGACGAGGCAGAAGCTGTAGAAAAACACGGACTCCTTATTCTCAAATTACCTAAAATAGATAAAAATAGACAAACTAAACTGAGGGTTAAAAATAACAATAACTAAAAACTAATCATAAAACAAAGTAGTTTGTTTTCTCCCTCTGACCCAAACAAAAAACGCCTTCTGGCGTTTTTTTATGGTGCCGAGGGGCGGATCTTTCACTTCTGGAAAACCCACGGTTTTCCCAATCCTGCCTGCTAGCAGGCAGGCCTTCCTCCACGGGAAGACGATCCGCTTCTCCCCGACCCCCTCTCCTTGTTCAAGTCCGCACCATATATGATAACTAAAAATGCCACAATTACTGTGACATTTTTAGTTATGGTGCCGAGGGGCGGACTTGAACCGCCGACCCCATGCTCTTCAGGCACATGCTCTACCAACTGAGCTACCTCGGCATTGTTTTGTTCTAGTGACACTAGAACAAAATGATGACGACGTACTAAAAAGTTTACTGCCTGCCCCGTAGGGAGCAAAGCTCTCCTACTGGGGAGCTCCTCGGCATATTATAAACGTAAATCAAATTACTTCAAAAAACTACCAATACCACCATTCATTCCACTGTATATTTTTAATAGCTGATCCATATACGGCTGAACATAATAGTACGCCCCAATAGCAGAACCAATAATAATGATCCAGTAAATAATACGAACAAATTGAGTAACTCTCATAGAGCGCTTCATTTTGTGAAGCATTTTATTGTTCTCTTCTGATAGATTTAATATCTTTTCAAGCAACTCCTTATCTTCCATCAGAAAACTATAGCAAAAACAGTACCAAAAAACAACGATTTTGTGCCCTTGGTAGGAATCGAACCTACATTTACCCCTTAGGACGGGGTTGTTCTATCCATTGAACTACAAAGGCAAAAACACCAACAAAACTATATCATTACAACGCTCTTTATACAAAAAACAGCCCGAGGACTGTTTTTTACTTTCAAACAGAAAGAGGGTTATTAAACCCCCAAAAGTTGAGACAACTTCCCTTTGTCAAAACCAACGATAATCTCATCGTCAATTAAAATAACAGGGACTCCCATTTGACCGCTTTTATCAATCATTTCTTGTCTCTTGGCTGAATCGCTAGCTACATCATAAGCCTCATAAGAAATTTTGTTTGCATTAAAAAACTCTTTGGCCATATTACAGTAAGAACAAGTTGGTGTTGAGTATATTGTAACTTTTTTCATAAAAATTAAGATTAAACTTATAAAGGAAATAATAGTATATCACGCTGTATAAAAAGAACAAATATTATTATATTTAGTACATAACAAGCCAAACAAACTCGTGACTTATGCTTTGGGAGTAGAAATCTTACCACTAAACTAATAATGCATGTTGGTGTGTTGGACTTGGAAAGTACAGATACGATCACAATACACCACGCTCATATTTTATTTAAATAACTATCTAAACAAATTGGTAAATTGCGCCAACCAATCCCCCAAGAAACTACCCTCTATTTTTTCAGGGGTTGTGGTTTCTTTATTGTCACTATCTATTATGACCACGATTTTCTCACCATCTTTGGCAACATTAAATTTCTGACGTATCACCTCCTCTGTACCAGTTTTTGTGTTAAGCCACTCTATTTGTGACCTAAGTGTTTTTTCTTTGTTTTGTAGATCATTTAATCGCTCTAGAACAATTTTGGCATCTCCCTCACTCTCTTTTTGTTTTTGAAACACATCCCAAGACGCACGAGCAAGAAACACCACAACAAAAACAAGGATTATGACCGTTATACCAGAATATAATTTTTGACTTATTTTTCTCTTTTTTTGAAATTCAAGCATATTGCCTATTGATTTAAAGTTATTATATTATATACTAATAAAACACAAGTTAATCACACAACAATGTTATTCCACAAGAAAAACAAGAAATTTATACAGGTCACTTGGACAATACTGGTTGTCCTCATTATTATAAGCATGATCATGCTCTACATGCCTAGTTTCTATAGTTAGAAAAACTATTCAGACTTCATCATTTTTATAAAAACATCGTGGGGAATATTAACCTCCCCTCTTTCTTTCATTTTCTTTTTGCCTTTCTTTTGCTTTTCACGTAATTTCATTTTCCTAGTTATATCACCTCCGTACATATGCTGAGTAACATCTTTACTGAAAGCAGACAATGTTCGTGATGAAATAATCCTACCCAAAGCCACACCCTGAATCTTTGTAACAAACATTTGACGAGGAAGAGCAGAGTGGAGCTTTTCTACAGCACTTTCGGCTTCAGAATCTACGGCTCTTCTGGAAACAACCCGAGAAAAAGCGGGGACGACTTCACCTGCAACAACGATATCAAGTCTCACAACATCTGCCTCACGCATACCACCAATTTTATATGATATTGAGGCAAAACCAGAAGAAATACTTTTTAGTTTATCGAAAAAGTTGCGCATAAGCTCACGCAAAGGCATTTCAACATTAATACACGTTCTATTGTCTCCAAAAGTCTCAGACTCCCCTACAACGCCTTCATGCTCATAGAGCGACTGCATAATAGGGCCAAGTTTATCGCTTGGAGTAATAATTTTCACATCTACCCAAGGTTCTAAAACTTTTTGAAACAAACTATCGTCAGGGAAAAATGATGGGGAATAGATCATTTGGGTCTTCCCATTTTTGTAAAAAACTTCATAGGTGATACTTGGTGTTGTAACGATAAGTTCTAGATTGAACTCTCGACGCAACCGCTCAGTAATAATTTCCAAATGGAGCATACCCAAAAAACCACAGCGAAAACCACGACCAAGTGTACCGGATGATTCTTCTTCAAAAGAAAAAGATGAGTCAGAAAGCCTAAGACGACTGAGGGCTTGGCGTAGAAGAACAAAATCGTCCTGACTTTCTGGATAAATCGACGCCCAAACGACAGGGCTTGGAGTCATATAACCAGAAAGTGGAGGGAGATTATCGGAAAGACTCGCGACGGTATCTCCCACAGAAGCAATACCGGGCTCTTTGATACCTGTAACAATATAGCCGATTTCACCAGCATTCAAAGATGGCACAGGAACCTCCTCTGGAGAAAAAACACCGACTTCAAGAGCATTGAATGTCTCATTCGCAACTTTAAAAATCAATTTGTCGGTTTTTTTGACAGACCCTTCTATCACACGCAAATAGACAATAACCCCTCGATGGTTTGAATATTGAAAATCAAAAATAAGAGCACGAAAATCATCACTATTTTTTACTACACCTTTTGGTGGTGGAATTTTTTCTATAATTTCATGCAAAAGAATATCTACTCCTTCTCCAGTTTTTCCAGACGTAAGAATTATATCCTCCTCTTTACATCCAAGCAGGGTTATAACCTCGTTTTTCACTTCTTCGATTCGTGCTAGAGGTGAGTCAATCTTGCTCAGGACGGGAATGATGGTTAGACCAGACTCTCTTGCCATATTCAAAGTCGTAAGAGTTTGCGCCTGCACACCCTGTGTAGCGTCTATAAGAAGAATCGAACCTTCTACAGCTTTTAGCGCACGAGAAACTTCGTAAGAAAAATCAATGTGCCCCGGCGTATCTATAAGATTTAAAACATAGCTTTCATTGTTCCACGAATATTTCATTCTGACAGGTTGCATTTTGATAGTAATCCCTCTTTCTCGTTCAAGTTCCATACTGTCCAATACCTGTGCTTTCATTTTTCTTTTCTCCACGGTGTTTGTCACCTCAAGCATACGATCTGCGAGCGTACTCTTTCCATGGTCAATATGTGCAATGATACTAAAATTTCGAATGTGATTCATAAAAGACGTTAAATGCAAAACATAGTATTTGGCACTTCTCGCCCCGTAGGGAGCAAAGCTCTCCTACTGGGGTGTGCAATGATACTAAAATTTCGAATGTGATTCATGATGGTATAACCGTGTCATCTTACCAAAATCCACAGAAAACTCCAATTAAAATCAGGTAATGAAAAAGGACAGAGTCTGGTGACTGACTCTGTCCTTTGGCGGGAGGAAATTCCCTCCTCCGCGGGGCTGACAAATTACCCTGTCAGCTAGGTATTTTTGGGGGTCATCCCCTCAACTTTGACGCAAACTTGTTCTCCTCGAGGTTGATTCGGTTAGATCGTGACGTTGGGCTGACAGGTTCACTGGCCGAGGATAGCCCAAAATCCGATCAACAAGAGCCCAAAAATGAACGGTGCGAGCATATAGATTGCTCCTTTCCCAATTCGTAAATCAGAACTTTTTCATTATTAATACTAGCATATTATAGTAAATAAGTCAAGCCTTATGCTTTGTTTTTGATAAGTATCTATAAAATATGGCCCAACAAAAGCCCAGAATTCCAACTCAAAAACTACAATTTTGACACATTTTCCAAACTAGAACTAATTGCATTAGCTTTCCAGATTTTATGATGAAGGGTAGTCCAGATTTCACCCAGTTCCCTACTTTTTAGAAGTTTCAAAATAATAACCCCAACAATTATGGCGATTATTCCTGACAAAAATCCCTGAAGAAAAATTCCTACGAAAGTATTTATGTCAAAAATCTTGTCGAAAATATTTAGCGCTTGGTAAGCGGTAAATCCCATGATAACTGATGCAGAAAAAATCTGGAAAGCGGTTCTGGATATTTGTCGAGAAAAATTTGGAAAATCAAAATGAAAAGCCAACCAGTGTATAAGAGCGTTGACAGAAACACCAAAGGAATATGCCAAAGGAAGCATGAGAATACTTGTCCCTGGGACGCTATCAACCTTAAACAAACTTTCTATAAAAAATCTAAACGTAGATGAATAATCAAAAAATCTGATCAGTGCAAACCCAGAGACAACGATGAGGATTGACGACAAAACATTTATTAAAAGAGGTTTTTTTGTATTACCACCAGCATAGTATGCCCGTGCGAACAAAAGAACTAAACTTTGCGGTATGAGAGATAAAGCAAAAATAGCAAGTGCCGCAGCGGTCAGGCGGGTATCATGCCAATTAAAATTTCCCGAACCCAAAATCACTCGGACAATCTGAGCACGTAGCACCACAAAAAGAGCGGTAATCGGCATGCATAGAAAAATGATATGCCTAGCTGATACCACCATCTGTTCAACATATTTAATTTTATTACCTTGGGCCAAATGACGTGTAAGCGTAGGAAAAGCTGCCAAAGAATAACTTACACCGATAATACCGAGAGGGACAGATTGTAAATTCCAAGAAAAGTTGAAAACTGAAATAGACCCAACGCTCATAAAAGAAGCGAAGGATATAAGAACGAATTCTGCAATCTCATTTGCCGATACTGCCAAAGTTCTTGGTAGTGACACTAAAATAATAGCTTTGATACTTTGTGGGTCAAAATGGAAAGTAAATTTTGGCAATAATCCCCTACTCCAAACAAAAGGAATCTGAATAGCTAAATGGAAAAATGCTCCTAAAACAACACCGTAAGCAAGACCATATATACCAAAAAATGGACGGAGAAAGATTATACCAATAATGATCCCAAAATTATAAATGACCGGACTTAAGGCATAAATAAAGAATCTGTTATAAATTTGTGTGATACTACCAAAAAAATTTGATAGCCCAAGAAAGATAGGTGAGAATAACAGTACTCTAGTCAGGAAAATTAATTCTCCGCGAGTTTGAAATTCAGCAAATGAAGGAAAGAAGAAATCAATCAAAGCGGGCACAAAAAAATAGACTACAATACTGACGCCGGTGATCGTGAGAAAAAAGGCCGAGAAAATATTATCTATAAACTTTTTTGCTTCACCTTCGTCTTTGTCGAGCTTCTCTACCAAAAAAGGAATTAGGACTGAAACCGAAACGATAGAAGCAACAAGAACAAAAATAAAGTCAGGGATTCTGAACGCAGCATAATAAATATCGAGATCATGTCCCGCACCAAATGAAGAGGCCAATAACCTGTCACGAACAAGCGCTAAAACTTGAGAAAGAAGGGTGAAGAAACCTAAAAGATAAGCCGCTTCATGGAGGCCACTTATCTCTTTATTAAAAAACTTCAAAATTCTTTTGACCATTTAAACCTTTATTGATCCTGTACGGGTAATTTTGAGCGTTTCTCTGGTTTGTTATCAAGTGGAGGGGCAACGTTTGAAAATGCAGACCTCCCAGCCTTAAGATTAGTCAAAATCAAATTAACTTCTACGTTATCTTGGTTTAAGGTTTGTATTGCCTCAAATTGGGATATCGCGCTAGTTCTTTTTCCAAGCTTGTCATAACTTAAACCTAGAAAATATCTAGCGTTTGAATAGGAAGGAATAAGAATCACCGCCCTTTCAAGCGCAGAAACTGCCCCTTGATAATCTTTATTATTATATTTTAGAAGACCCAGCTGGAAAAATACACCGGCATCATTTGGTGATATCAGCGCCACAGTTTCTACCGAAGAAATAGCGCTTTTCAAATTCCCCTCAGCTACCTGAATCTGAGACAGGACAAAAATAGCATCTGCATAGTCACTTTTTTCAGCCAGGGCTTGATCTATATACTCTTTTGCTTTCTTTAGGTCTTTGTGATTAATCTCTAGTTGGGCAAAAGTGAGAATAATAGAAGGATTATGAGGATTAAGCTTTAAAGCTTCTTCATAAACCGCTTTGGCATTTTCATATGCCCCAACCAACCCCACAGGTACCACAGCATCATACACACGCCCCAAAGCGAGCCAATTTTCATAATTATTTGGATCAGCATCTTTCGCTTTTACAGCATTACTTTCTGCAGCTCCCAGAAATTTCTGAAATTGTTGCTTAGTCTCTTCTGAAAGATCTGACCCACCTATACCAGCAACAAGATTATTAAGCCGCAATAAATAGAAACCCGAAAGAGCTCTTAGATAAATATCATTGCTGTCTAAGTCAACAGATTTAGTGATATAAGACTCAGCCTTATCAAGATTACCGAAATCTACCGCGCTAAGTCCGTGTTGTAAATACGAAGAAGCAACAACTTTTGCTATTGCGGTATAACCAAAGGCCACGGTCCCGACAAGAATAATAACCAATACCATAACCGACAGAAAACCTACCTTAGGATATTTAGAAAAATCAACCTCATGAGTTTTAAATACCCCCTCGTTGTAAAGAGAAGCAAAAAATATACCTGTAAAGAAAAATGTAAGTGTGGTAATCGCTATCCCAGGAACATAGATTATGCTAATAACCCAAAGATAAAGAGAGGTTAAAAACGAAGAAGTAATAACGAAACGAGAAAATGAATTTTTAGTTTTGACAAAAATAGCTTTAAAACCAATGAACAAGAACGATAATAGAAAAATAACCCAGACGAGAAAACCAAGAATACCAGTGGTGGTAAAAAATGTCGGTATTAAACCAACCCCATAACTAAAATTTGAGCCCCAAAAAGGAGTGGTGTTTAAATTCTGAGGTCTAAATAGATTCCACTGATTATTAAATCTATTTGGGCCAACGCCCAAAACAGGATCAGATTTGAGAATAGTTTTTGAAATCTGAATAGTTGATGTCCACGACGGCCTAACTTCCAAATTAGATATATTGTATTTAGAGTAAATTTTATTTCCAACGATACCCCCAACTGGTAGCAAAAAAACTATAGAAACAAGTAAAACAGCAAGAGAAGTGTAAGATATGTTTCTCGTTACCCCAACCTCTGCGTCTGCGTCTGCATCTGCATCTGCATCTGCTTCTGTGTCTGTGTCTATGTCTGACATCTCATCATAAGTTCTAGAAGAAAGTGTGTACACAAAAAATACTAGAGAAAAGATGCAAACAACCACCCACAAAACATAAAGATTAACAAAAATAAGTGTCAGTATAGATAAAACGAGGACAAGAGATAGAAGCCATTTTGCAACACCTCCAAGTGACACCATTTCAAAACTAACCAAAGTAAGAACAAGTGAAGCAGAAGCGAACACACCAACATCATTCCATGTACCAAGTGTGCTAGAAATAATTTGTGGGAAAAAACCAAAAGATAAAAATGATGACCCAAAAATAAACCTCAGGGCGTGAAAAATAGCGAGGAGGAGAAATGATGCTAGAAAAGCAACATAAAAATAAAGAATTTTTTGCCAAGATCTAAATAACAGAGATACCAAAAAAAGCATAACAAACATAGCAAAAACAAAGCTAACCGTACCAATCTCAAAGCCATAACCTGCGATAGACATTCCAAAAGAAGAACTAAAAAAAGCAGAGATTAAAAATACCAGAGGAATAGAAAGGGCTGAAAGAAATATTGGATGTTTCGGCAACTCAAAAGATCCGCTCTTGAGGATTGCAATCAAGAAAATTATAAAGGATATAGTCACACCTAAAAACACCAAAGCACTTTTACCAAGAACAAAGGAAACAAAAAAGGACGGCACAAAAAATAGAGGCAAAAGGAAACCAAGAAGAAGCAAGACAAAATAGGGGGTATTATCAAACTTAAACAGATCTTTTAAAGGCAAAGCATCATTTGGTTTTTTTTGCATAATTTTTTGGGTTAATAATTAAATAATTGTTCATAATTATACAGCATAAACTGCTCACCAACAACACAAAAACCCGCAGTTAGCAGGTTTTTTGTGATTAATCTTTGTGCCTATAAGCCGAATTCTGTACCCCTCACCCAGACTAGCACTACAAGCTGTTGCTTATAAACATTAACCACCAAAATTACATTTTGAGAGATTATCTGCGTAACTACAAAGTCGCCTAAACTTGTAGCAACAGCACTAGTCTGGGTGAGGGGCGACATTTATTTATCTGGGCCTTTGATTACTCAAAAGCTCTAGCGGCACTTGCCATTTTTGCCCACCGAAGGTGGTGCAAAACTGAGCACCCTGAGGTATTACCGAAGGGCATCCCTCAATTTCGCTCGGGTCGTTCAGATTTGTTGTCACCTTTGGTGAACAAAATTGGCACACGGCCTTGCACTTGGGTAAGGATTTAGCCGTTTCACTTTTATGTTTCCATAAAACTGTTCCCGGAGGAACTCCTTCTCTTTCGAGTCGGACGTCTCTGCTCGCACCTCTACCAATTTTGTCCACCGCAAGTGGTGCAAAATCGAGTATCCCGCTCTGGTCGTTCAGACTCTGGGAGTCTTCAGACTCGAATGAGACGCTCAGTTTTTGTAACCGCTTGTGGCGAACAAAACTGGCGACGGGCGTTACCCGCTACCTTACTGCCCCTCACCCAGAAAACAATTTATTGTTAGTAATTTATTTTACCTTTTTCAAAAAATAACATTCTGGGTGAGGGGCAAGTGTTCGGACTTTCCTCTCCATAAAAAATCTTGCGATTATTTTTGAAGCAAATATCCAGCACAAAGGCTTTACTTAGAATACCATACTATTTAAAACATTACAACTAACTGTCAAGGTTCAACCTTGACAGTACAAGTGTACCATCTATTATATATGTAATGACCAGACCTATCGAATTTTCAACAGGTGAATTTTACCACTTATACAATCGTGGAACGGACAAACGAAAAATTTTTCTACAACCATCTGATTATAAAAGATTTCTTGCCCTTCTCTATTTATGCAACACTCGAGAGACAATCCATTTGAGTGACTACCAAGGTTCAACCTTGACAGATATTTTTAATATCATTCGCAAAAATACCTTAGTTGAATTAAGTGCGTACTGTCTCATGCCAAACTATTTTCATTTGCTTATTCAAGAAAAAATGGAAGGTGGAATTAGTTTGTTTATGCAAAAATTATCAACTGGATATACAATGTATTTTAATAAAAAAAATGATAGAACTGGATCATTGTTTGGAGGAAGATTTAAAGCTAAACACATCGATTCTGATGAATATCTAAAATACATCCTATCTTACATTCACCTTAATCCTATAAAAATAATAGAACCCACATGGAAAGAAGACGGCATAAAAAATGTTAGGGATGCTGAAAAATTTTTGGGAAGTTATAATTTTTCCAGTTATGCAGAATACACACAAAGATCTCGGCCTGAATCAATTTTAATAAAAACATCAAATGTACCTAAATATTTTGATGAAAAAGACAGTTTTAAAAATACACTAAAAGATTGGATCCTGTATAAAAATGACTTTTAGTGATGAATGTCTGTTGGAGGTAAATTGTCAAGGTTCAACCTTGACAATTGGTTTGAGTTTAATTGAAAGCTGGAGTAGTTGGAGGAACCACACCTGAATTAGATGATCCGTCTGAAGCAGATGAGGGAACAGAAGCCTCAGCCGGAGCAGACACAGATGTATCAGAAGGTGTAGAAGCCGGATTTGTCTCAGCCGTCGGAGTTTGTATCTGAGCCGGTGTGGAATCAGTTGGCGTTGTTTCCGGAGCTGGAGTTGTTTCTGTTGTCGAGCTTGGTTCTGCAATTGGAGTTGTGGAGTCTATTGATGTTGATGGATCCGGTGTAGTTGGAGTTGTTTCAGTTTGCGTTTGTTCTGTCGGCACATCTACTGGAGCATTGTTTGTCTCCCCTATTGTCGTCGGTTGAGTTGTAGTTGCATTGATTGTCTCTGTTGTATTTACAGGAGTTGCTGACGTAGTTGTTCCTGTGTTTGTTGTACTTGGTGTAGTAGTAGTTGTAGTTTGTGGGATTACAGCAGGAGTGGTTGCATTCATAACATTGGCTGTCTGTTGGATAGAATCACAAGTACCAACAACACTTTTTGGTTGACCATTGGAGATCTTTAGACAATACGGCATACCTGTAAGTTCATCGTAGAGAGTGATACCTGTTGGTTTTTCTTTGCTACCGACAACAAGACGGTTGACGTAGATTTCTTTGGCACTTAGGGTGTCTAAGACAACATTCCTTAGGTTAGTCACTCCATCTATGATAGTGATACCGAGGTTTTGAAGTGTGGAAAGAATATTTACTGTTGAGATGGTACTGGTGGACATTAACTGCTCCAAACTAGTCACCCTGCTTTCTAATAGTAAGGTCTTTGCTGTCTCAGCTTTGAGAGCACCTAGGGTAAAGGCAGAGAGTTTGTAGAGGTCAATACCCCTGCCTCCTGCAGAGAGGACACTTGCTGGAGCTTCTTCTGCGATAAGACCGAGGTGGAGTGGACCGTTTGTGTCTTCTGTATTGTATCGGTAAGTGGCAAGGTTCAACCTTGACAATTCATCTAGGTAGGAGACGTAGTCTGTGTCTGTCAGATGGTTGATGTCGTACTTAGAGTCTCTGGTGGAAATGTTTACAAAAGATTGTGCGGCTACATCACCTACTACGTGTAGTTTGTATGTTGGGTCCTCTGTTCCTAGACCCATGTTGCCATTGTCTAAGATGGTGAGAAGGTTTTGGCTATTCTGATTCTGGAGTTTGAGAGTTTGAGTAGTAGAGGCTAGATCACCTTCTGTGAATCTAAACATGTTGGCAAAGATGAGATCACCTACGTAAGATACTGCTGCACGTAGAGTACCTTGGACATGGAGATTACCTACGATAGTAGAGGTGGCAGTGGTGGAACTGATATTGATTTGAGAGAAGGTTGAAGCTGTAGTGGTTGTTGCAGTAAAGTATGATCCAACAATTTCTCCCACTACAGAGAGACGGGCGTAAGGAGAAGTTGTTCCAATTCCAATATTTCCACTTGAGAGTGTAGTTCCTGTTCCGTCTATGCCTGTCCCAAAGAGGAGGTTACCTATGTTGAGAGTGTTCGCGGAAGTAGCTGATGGGGCATCTATGTCGTAACCGAGAACGATGTTGTTGGAACCAGAGGTTAAAGCATCTCCTGACTGATAACCAAGAAGGGTGTTGTTGTTACCGGAGGTGTTACCGTATCCAGACCGATACCCCACAAAAACGTTGTTTTGTGAAGCGGTTACACCAAACACACCGTAGCCAGCTTCTGAACCGATAGCAACGGTAGATGCTGCTGATACATTGAGCCTAAGAGTGCCGTACCCAATACTAACATTGTAACCCCCAGTGGTGTTTTTATAGAGAGCATTATCACCACTTGCAACGTTACCAAATCCAGTAGTATTTGAAAAGAGAGCATCAGGACCAGTAGCGATATTGGCTATCCCTGTTGTATTAGAACGGAGAGCGTATTTACCAACCGCCACGTTTAGATTTCCAGCCGTATTAGAAAGCAGAGCCTGGTAACCAACAGCTGTATTACCATCACCCTGATCAGTTGCGGCACCAGTAGTATTTTTTAAAGCTTGATACCCCACCGCAGTATTGTCTGTATTTCCCACCAAAAGAGATTGGCCAGCCTCTTGTCCAATTAAGGTAGACCTATTCGTCGAACTCGCCTGTAGTATCAAATTCCCATCAATTTTGTATCCACCTGTGATTCCCGAAGTATTCACAAAACCACTCACCGTCAGTGCATCCGTCGTCTTGTTGTAAGTGAATCCTGAATCCCCACCAAATGATCCTCCATCGTTAAATTGAACTTGTGTATCAGAACCAGCAACAGAACCACCACCCGCAGACAGACATGTTCCATCTATGGCAAAGCAACCATCAGAAATATCTATGCCGTTTGCAAATGTTGAAGTAGCTGTTGTTGAAGTGATGTTGAGTGCAGTTGCTTGAATACCCGCTGCAAATGTTGATGTTGCAGTCGTCGAGGTTGCTGTGAAGTATGAGCCAATAATATTGTTACCAAGAATATCCCCCGCCACAGAGAGCTTTTGACCTGGTGTAGTAGTACCAACACCAACATTACCTGTGGAGTAGTAAATGTCAGAACCTGTAGTTGTCCATTGAGATGTACCTGTGATACCAAGTGATGTTGTTGCAGTAAGAGTGTAACCACCTGCTGAGTTACCTAGTAGTACTTGGCCATAGCTTGGTGCGGTTGTTAAACCTGTGCCTCCATAAGTGACACCGATACTTGTAGTAGCAGAGACTGCGCCATTGTTTGCTTGGAGTGGGCCGTTTAGTGTTCCTAAGGTTAGAGCACCATTGAAAGTGTTGGCACCTGTAAAGATATTGTCTGTGTAAGCTTTGGCTACAGTGGTAGAAGCATGGACATAAGTGTTGACCAGAGAGTCAGCATAATATTTATTGGTACTTCCCTGTGATAGTGCGTCTGTGTTTGTAGCATTAAAGAAAGTGTAAAATGGTGTGCCGAAGTTAGTTAGCTGATTTGCATTTAATGAAAGATTCGCAAGCGAAGTGATATTTGGAAGTGTTGTTGTAGCTGAAAGTCTGTTATCAAAGAGTGTGTTTGACCAGTATAGATTTGTAGAACCCTGAGTCAGAGCGTCGGTAGTTGTAGCATTAAAGTATGTATAGAAAGGTGTGCCGAAACTTGTAGTGGTTAGTTTGAGATCTAAAGCATTTTGTAAATCTGTTTGATCTGAAAGTGTACCGGTGACAGAACCCCACGTTCCACCAGAGGAAGTGATACCAAGTGATGATGTGGCAGTTAGAGTGTAACCACCAGATGAGTCACCTAGTAGTACTTGACCATAGCTTGGTGCAGTTGTTAAACCAGTACCTCCGTAAGTGACACCAATACTTGTTGTGGCAGAGATGACACCATCACTTGCTTGGAGTGGACCTGTTAAAGAACCGACAGTTAGAGTACCTGTGAAGGTATTTGTACCTGCGAAGGTGTTACTGGAATTAGAAATAGTTTCTCTGATGGTTGTACCGATAATATCTTGAGTGTGTGTAATGTTTTTGTCGACGTAAACAGTTCTTTGGTTTTGCGAGGAATTGATTTTTTGTTGTAATTCTGCAAGTTTGGAATCCAAGAAAGAAGTGGTGATTCCTGTATAGACATTAGTAATATTATTGACAGGAGTGGAGACTTTTTCTACCACAACTCTTGTAATCTCTTTTACAACAGGAGCTACTTGGATTGGTGTTGGAGTTACTTTTGGTTGGACGAGATAAATTGGTGGGACAACTGGAGGTGGAGGAGAAATGTAGTTGATAATGGCATTGATACCCTTGTTGATACCTTCACCTATAGAATCAAAAACATTGGCAGTTAAAACCTGATCTTTGTTTTCCAAAGTTGTGGAGGTAACGGTGGAAACATAATCCCCTGCTTCAAAGACTTTGTTTGTAACATAACCCAGAGAGTTTATGGTGCCTTGGAATAGATTTTTACCTATGGAAAGAGATGATTGAGCTAGGTTAGAGAATGCACCCCTGGGTGGTTCTTGTGTATTAACTGATCTAGCAGATACAACAGAAACATGAGTCGTTCCCAAGAGAAAGATTACCAATAGACACATGATGAAGATCTTGATGTTTTTTACTTGGGTAGGCATATAAACTAACACCACCATTTGTGGACGGTTTGCTTATATTTTAACGTATTTTTGAAAGATTAACGAGCAAAAACTGGGGATTAAAAGTGACAAAACATAGTTCTATAGCAGGTTTTTTTAGATTTTGGCACAAAAAAAACATTACATCTAATTTTAATAGAATTGTAAATCCTAAAATTAAGTTTTTAGCTTAATTAAATTTTAACTCTACGGACTTTCGACTTTTAGACTTTATAGACTATAAAAAATTATTTCAAAAACTTTTGAAATACTTTTTTAAGCATTTCTGGATTAGCAGAACCTTTTGTCTCACGCATTGCCTGACCAATAAGAAATTGAAGGGCCGCTTGTTTACCAGATTTATAATCTACAACCACAGAAGAGTTATCGGAAATTATTTTTTCTACAATTTTTTTGATATGTCCCTCATCGCTTTTCTGTAAAAGATTTTCTTTCTCAGCGATTTTTTCCGGCTCACCTCCTTTTTCATACATAATTTTTAAAATATCCTTGCCGGCACGAGAAGAAAGTTTGCCAGACTTTATCAAAACCATGAGTTGGGCAAATGACGCAGGTAGTATTTTTATTGTCAAGGTTGAACCTTGACAATCTACTAGGCCGATTAGATCAGATGTAATGTAGTTTGACGCAAGTTTTATCAAATCTTTATCATTTTTAAAATGAGAAATAACATCTTCAAAATATTTTCCCCAAACGGTTGCTCTCACAAAAACTTCAGCATCTTCATCTTTCAACCCAAATTTTTTCGTATACTCTTCCCTTTTCTCCCATGGCAACCCCGGTAATTCTTTTTCCAAAGTCTCCCTTTGGAATTCGGGAATTTCACTCAAATACAATTTTGGCAAATCAGGGTCTGGAAAATATCTATAATCGTGAGAATACTCTTTTAGACGCTGAGAAAATGTTTTTTGCTTGCCTTCATCCCAACCACGAGTTTCTTGAGCAACCTTTTCACCATTTTCTAAAAGTTCAATATGTCTTTTCACTTCATATTCAATAGCCCTTTCTACAGATCTGAAAGAATTGAGATTTTTTACTTCAACTTTTCCACCGAACTCATCGCTTGCACTCACAGAAATATTTGCCTCAACACGCATTTCTCCTTTTTCCATGTTTGCCTCTGCAACACCAAGATATTGCAGAAGTAACTGCAATTCTTTGGCAAATTTTGATGCTTCCTCGGCGCTGTGGATAACCGGCTCTGTCACAAGCTCCATCAGAGGAACACCCGCACGATTGAAATCAACTAAGCTGTAATTCCCATTTTCATGGCTAGACTTAGCCGTATCTTCCTCAAGATGTACGCGAGTAAGCTCTATTCCACCAAGTTTACCCCCTGTTACCAAAGGATACTTATATTGACTTATTTGATAGCCTTTTGGAATATCGGGATAAAAATAATTTTTACGATCAAATTCCGTAAAATCGGCAAGTTTTCCACCGAGAGCCACACCAACTTTCAAAACACTTTTTACCGCTTCTTTGTTTACCGTCGGCAGTGTACCTGGGTGACCCATACAAACCGGACAGACATTTACGTTCGGACGTTTTTCTTCCGTATCATTTTTAGAATTACAGAACATTTTTGTCTGTGTCGATAACTCTGCGTGTATTTCCAAACCTATAGTTGTTTTATATTTTTTAGAGTCCATAAAGTCTTAATGTTTATAAAGTCCTTAAAGTCCACAAAACGGATTAGTAGTTAGTAGCTAGACAGCGTCATCATACACACCTGTTTTACTTGATCTAATTACCAGCTACTAATTACTACTATAC
>JABMOB010000010.1 GCA_013204345.1 Parcubacteria group bacterium
ACAAAATGAACAAATATTTATTTCCTGTTTGAGCTTGAGGATGAGCCTTGAGAATTCTTCCAAAAATCCATTATTCCTGGTAAGTAAAAAGTATACGAATCTTTTTGATTGTCTGGGGCCTATTCCGGGAAATTCTGCAAAAAAATCCGCTAATTTATTAATTGGGCTCATGAAAATATTAAATACTAATATACGAATTTATGCGAATAATACGAATGGCTACAAATGTTTGTTATCCTCATATTAGTAGCCATTAGTAAATTAGTAATCATTTATTGATTGGTATATATCTTTCTAGAAGTCTTCCAGTTCTTTATCGGCGTTGCTATAATGGCTATGATCTAATTCAACGAATGTTGTTTTTTGACTATCAAACTTGAATTTGACCTCACCAACTGGACCATTTCGATGTTTTGCGATGATTATATCTTTTTCCATAACAGGATCTCTTCTTCCATCCTCGTTTTTTTGTTCGTCGCTATGAATAAACATAACTACGTCTGCATCTTGCTCAATAGAACCAGAATCTCGTAAATCTGATAGGCGAGGACGCCCTCCGCGTTGCTCTACGGCTCTAGAAAGCTGAGAAAGGGCTATAACGGGGATTTCTAGTTCGCGGGCAAGGTTTTTCAATGATCGTGATATTTCAGTAACTTGTTGGACCGTAGAGTCGTTGGCTCGACTTGATGTGGGTAGCATCAATTGTAGATAATCCACAATAAGAAGTTTCAGTCCTTTTTCACTTTTCAGTTTACGAGCGACAGAACGCATTTTTAAAATATTGTTTCCAGGCTGATCATCAATAAAGATTGGCGCTCGAGAAAGTTCATCTAGGGCGTTACGAATATGCGTGAATCCGTCGTCGTTGACCTTACCTTTTCTTATCATCCAAGAATCTACGCGTGATTGTGCGGCCATGATTCTGTCCACCAATTGCTGAGAACTCATTTCAAGAGAAAATATTCCCACCTCGGTGCCATGGTTTACAGCTGTTCTGCGGGCGATATCCAAAGCTAGTGCAGTTTTACCCACAGAAGGCCTTGCTGCTAGGATAATAAGGTCTGATTTTTGAAAGCCCGCAAGCATGTCATCCAAACTTTTGAAACCAGTCGGCACCCCTCGAAGTTCGTGTGTTGAACTGGAGAGTTTCTCTAGACGTTCATAAGCTTCGTGGAGGAGAGGTTTCAACTCCTTGAAACGTTGGTTAGAAGAAAAATTTTTCGTAACATTGAAAATTGTTTTTTCTGCTTCATCTAAAAGATTTTCCAGATCAGTGGCTTCGTCATAACCCAAGATGGAAATATGTTCTGAAGCTCTGATGAGTTCTCGCATCATATATTTTTTCTGAACGATGTCGGCGTAATGTTTTACGTTGGCTGATGACGGCACGGTATTGACTAGTTCGGTGAGATAGCTTGCCCCTCCTATTTGTTCGAGCATTTTTTTCTCTTCAAGTCTGGAAGAAAGGGAGAGTAGGTCAATCGGACTACTTTTTTTAAAAAGATCCAACATCGTGTCGAAAGTAAGGCGATGTTTTTCTGCATAAAAAGAACCGGGATTTATTATGTCGGTAATTTCATACATAGCTTCTGGTCGAAGCATAATAGATCCAAGGAGTGCCATCTCGGCGTCTAAGCTTTGTGGTGGAATTCGTAGATTTTGTGCCATGGCAAAATACTACCATAAATTATCACTCCTTTAAAAATTAAAAACGTTAAGAAACTGTGTTTAATATGGGGAGAGTTTTGTCCAAAACCTTGGGAATGGTTGCTTATATGTAAATAGCCGTTTACAATAGACCTCTATGCAGATCGTTATATTAGCTGGTGGTCGTGGGGTGCGGATGGGGGCTCTTACAGAGACAACTCCCAAACCGATGCTTATGGTTGCTGGCAAGAATCTTTTACAACATAAAATTGATATTTTACCAAAAGAAATTGATGAGGTGATTTTGGTCGTTGGTTATCTCGGTGAAAAAATTCGCGAATTTTTTGGTGATAATTATAATGGCAAAAAAATAAAATATGTTGTTCAGAAAGAACTTTTTGGAACCGGTGATGCTTTGTGGAAAACCAAAGATCTAATTAATAAAAAATTTTTAGTAATGATGGGTGATGATATTTATTCAAAAAACGATATAGAAAAATGTCTTGCTCATGATTGGGCTGTATTGGTTAAAAGAAGTGTCGATAAGATCTGTTCTGGCGGAAAAGTTATTTTAGATAAAGACGGTCATATAAAAGATATTATTGAAGGTAAACACGAGGGTGATAATCTTCTCATTAATGCGGCACTGTATTCTCTCACTCCAGCAATTTTTAAATATCCTTTGGTTAAAATTCCTGGCAGGGAAGAGTTTGGTCTACCGCAGACATTACTCCAAGCTGTGGATGATTTTCCAATAAAAGTTGTTCAAAGCGAATTGTGGCTCCAGATGTCTAATAGAGAAGATTTAAAAGAGGCTGAAAAAATTATTGCCAGAAACAGCGAAGTCACAAGTCATTAGCCCCCTCTACTTGATAGGTAAATATGCTATAATAGTCATTGTTTAATCACTTATTAATTTAAAATTATATGGATAATACTAGAGTAGAAACTACACCCAAAGATTTTTTTCTCCATTTGGGTGTCATCGTCACTTTGTATGTAGCTGTTATTAGTCTTATAAATTTACTTTTTACAGTTATAGACACGGCTTTCCCAAAGGTTTTACAGTATAACTACCACTCATCTTCTTCTATAAGTTGGCCGGTGGCTTCACTTATTATTATTTTTCCTTTATACATTTTTCTTTCGTGGCTTCTTATTCGAGATTATAAAACAATTCCAGCAAAACGCGACCTAGGTATACGTAAATGGCTTCTTTACATAACTCTTTTTGTGACAGGCATTGCTGTTATTACCGACCTCATTACTCTTATTTATTATTTTCTAGATGGGCAAACTATGACCGCTGGATTTATTCTGAAAGTTCTAACGGTGCTTGTTGTTGCCGGTGTTGTTTTTGTATATTACATAAGCGACTTGAAAGGTAAAATAAGCGATAAAAACAATAAAATATTTGCCATTATCGCCGGCGTTATTGTGCTAGCTTCAATTGTTGTCGGATTTGTTGTTATTGGTTCTCCTGCAACCCAACGTGAACGAAAACATGATGACCAGAGAGTAAATGACTTGCAAGGTATTCAAGGGCAAGTTGTAAATTATTGGCAACAAAAAGAGGTCTTACCAAAAAGTCTCGAGGACCTCAGCGACCCAATTATGGGGTTTGTTGTACCAAAAGACCCAAAAACTGGTGATCCATACAGTTATGAAGCTGTATCAAAATTTGGATTTAAATTGTGTGCTGTGTTTGGAGCTGAAAGCATAGATAGAAACAGTGACTATACAAAACCAATTCCAGTTGGTTATGTTGGACCACAAAGCGAAAATTGGAAACATAGTATCGGCGAGTCTTGTTTCGATCGAATAATTGATCCGCAAAAATTTCCTCCCTATAGTAAGAGAATATAGAGAAATAGAATCTAGATAATAGATAATAGGAAGGGGCAGTTTTGTAAAAACTGCCTTTTCTTGTAATATATGTAGACCAATATGAAATCACGTGATTCAGAAAAAAATGAGAAAAAACGTTTAACTATCACCAATACTAAGGCGGGTAAACAAAAAGAATATAGTCCGTCTATTATTGAGAAGCGATGGCAAAAGCAATGGAGCAAAAACAAGATTTATAAAACTGAGGATAATTCTCAGAAACAAAAGGCGTATGTTCTTGATATGTTTCCGTACCCTTCTGGTGAAGGTCTCCATGTAGGTCATCCAAAAGGATATATAGCTACTGATGTTTACTCTCGTTTCAAGCGGATGAACGGTTTCAATGTGTTGCATCCCATGGGTTGGGACGCATTTGGTTTGCCCGCTGAAAACTACGCTATAAAAAATAAAGTCGCTCCACAAATTGCTGTAGCCAAAAATATTAAAAGATTTAAAAAACAACTTGATATTATTGGTCTTGATTATGACTGGTCACGAGAAATAAATACAACCGATCCGGAATACTATCGCTGGACACAGTGGATATTTTTACAAATGTATAAAAAAGGTTTGGCTTATGAGTCTTATGAACCGATAAACTGGTGTCCGTCTTGCCAGACAGGTCTTGCTAATGAAGATTTGGAAGATGGTAAATGTGAACGTTGTGGATCTGTTGTGGAGAAAAAGCCGATACGTCAATGGGTTTTGAAAATTACCGATTATGCAGAGCGGTTGTTGGCAGATTTGGATGCGACAGATTATGAAATGCCAAAAATTATTGATAAGACCAACTCTCCTGTACAAGGAAAAGAATTTGTAAAAAGATTCGTTGCTCATGCCATTGTTTTTGATCCTAAAAATAAAAAATATCTCATTATAAGGAATAAAAAACACGGATGGGACACCGTAATAATCGGTGGGGTTGAAAAAGACGAAACGGCGGAAGAAACTGCGCGAAGAGAGATAAGAGAGGAAACTGGCTATACCGACCTTGAGTTCAAGAGGCTCCTTGGTGGACAAACTGAAGCACAATATTTTGCTAAGCATAAAGATGAAAATAGAATAGCGGTAGCACAAGCTGTTTATTTTGAGCTGGAAAGTGATAAAAGAGTTCCTATTGCAGAGGGCGAGGATGAAAACGACGAAGTCTTGTGGGTAAGCGAAAAGATTTTGTGCCGGGGAAAATGGTGAATTCGGAATTACCGATTTGGCTTGAACGAATCAAAAATCCGAACACCGGCTGGCCAAAACCACTTCTAAATTGGCCGGAGTCTATCAAAGAATCACAAAGAAATTGGATAGGACAAAGCGAGGGAATGCTTTTCACTGCTCCAGTTAAGGATACTAATATCAAAATACAAACCTTCTCGGCCCATTTTGAAGCTTTTAGGGCTGATACTTTTGTTGTTATTGCTCCAGATCATAAACTGTTACCAAAACTTGTTGAAGGAATAAAGAACGAAGCAGAAATTCTGACATTTGCCAGAAAGCTTATAGATAAAAGAGCAAAACAAGGCTTTGCGGAAGAAAAAGAGTCGGAGGGAATTTTTACCGGCCGATACGTAGTCGATCCAGTCGGGAACGGTGATTTGCCTATATGGGTTGCAAGTTTCGCTTTGGCCGATTATGGAACAGGAATTGTGAAATGCTCCGCTCATGATGAGCGCGATTTTGCTTTTGCGAAAAAGTACAACATTCGTTTGAAACCGGTTCTGTTTCCAAAAGATACCGCTCTGGCAGAAAAAGTTAGAAATTTGGACATGTGTTATACGGATATGAAAAATGGAGTTCTTATGGAGCCGAAAGAATTTAATGGTAAAACTGCTGGACATGAAAAACAGAACATTATTACTTATCTTGAAAAAAATAACCTAGCAACAAGAAAAACAACGTATAAACTTCGTGATTGGGTATTTTCTCGTCAGCGTTATTGGGGGGAACCAATACCTATAGTACATTGTGAGAAATGTGGGGTAGTTACAGTTCCAGAAAAAGATTTGCCAGTTGAATTACCAAAAGTGAAAAATTATGCGCCCACCGGTACCGGAGAATCACCATTGGCAGATATCACAAAGTGGGTTAATACCAAATGCCCTGTATGCAAAGGTCAAGCAAAGAGAGAAACGAATACCATGCCTCAGTGGGCCGGTTCATCTTGGTATTATTTGCGATACATAGATCCTAAAAATAAAAAAGCTCTAATTGATCCGAAAAAAGAAAAATATTGGATGATTGGAAAGCCAGTAGACCCTGTAGTAGATTTTGGCATTGCAGAGCAAAGCCCTGCTAAAACAGATAATGCCAAAATTCACTACGGGGTGGATGTATATGTCGGTGGAGCTGAGCATGCAACCAGACATCTTATTTATGCACGTTTTTGGCATAAATTCTTATTTGATATTGGGGTCGTTTCCACAACAGAACCATTTGATCGGTTCAAGAATCCAGGTCTTATAATAGGTCCAGACGGTCGCAAGATGAGCAAGCGTTCTGGAAATGTTATAAATCCAGATGATATTGTCGCAATTTACGGTGCGGACACTTTGCGTGTTTACGAAATGTTTATGGGACCTTTTGATCAAGCGATAAAATGGAGTACTGAAAGTATGATTGGTTCGCGCAGATTTTTGGAAAAAGTGTGGAAGCTACAATCTAAAGTCCGTAAAGCAGAAAATCAAAACCAAAAAACAAATTTGGATTCACTTTTGCAGAAAACAATTAAAAAAGTTGGGGAGGACATAGAAAAGTTTAATTTCAACACCGCAATTTCTACCATGATGATTCTTGTGAATGATTGGGAGAAGAGAAAGAATATTTCTAAAGTAGATTTCGAAAAGTTTTTGACGATTCTTGCACCATTTGCCCCACATATTACAGAAGAACTGTGGAATATGAATGGATATAAAAAAACGATACACAAAGAAATTTGGCCCAAATACGACCAAACTGAACTTACTGAAAAAACGTCTCGTATTGTTGTTCAGGTTAATGGAAAAGTTAGAGCGATGTTTGAAATGAATTCTGATATGCAAGAAAGTGAAATCAAGGATGGGGTAATGGCACTTGATGATGTCAAAAAATGGCTCAGTGGAGGGGTAATTAAAAAAGTTATTTATATTGAGGGTAAACTTATAAATATTGTTGTTTAGTTCATTGGTTTTGTTCTGTGTAAATTCAGGATCGGTTTAGAATCGCTAGGTGTATTGACAAGGGCCTTGACATAATAGCTTGACCTAGTTTTGTCTTTGGGGTATGATGAGTATCACTTATATGAAAGCTGTCTAATTGACTTCTTTTAGTAAAGATTATATATATTTAGTATTTAACAAATAACAAGTAATATTTATGAGTACGATTCAACCAACAATAGGTTTCAAACCAAAACAGGTTACCAAAAGACTTCTCTCCGTTCTTGCTCCAAGAGCAAAAGATGTTCTGGTTAGTCGCTATGGTTTGGGCAATAACACAGAAAAACTTACTCTAGAAGCTATAGGTAAGAAATATGGTATTACCAGAGAACGTGTTCGTCAGATTGAAAACTATTCACTCACAAATATTCGAAAATCAAAAGATTATCAAAAAGAGAAAAAAACTTTTGATGAACTAAAAGCTTTTGTTCATATTTTGGGTGGGGTTGTAAGTGAAGAAAATTTACTTGGTGAGGCGTCAAAAGATAAGAGTGCTCAAAATCACGTCCATTTTCTATTGGTTGTTGGTGATGATTTTTCAAAACAGAAAGAAGATGAGGAATTCAAACATCGATGGCATATCGACGAAGGTCTTTCAAAAAAAATCCACGAATCTATAAGAAAAATCTATAGCAATATTTCTGATGATGAATTAATCTCTGAGCCAGACATTATTTCAACATTTTTAAACCACGTAAAAGAAGTTTCCGAAGAACATAAAAATGAGGAGGTTATCAAACGATGGCTAAATCTATCTAAAACTATTGGTAAAAATTCTTTGGGTGAATGGGGTAAGGCATCGTCTCCGAATATTAATTCAAAAGGAATGAGGGATTACGCTTTTCTTGTTATTAGAAAACACGGCTCCCCGATTCACTTTCGAGAAGTGGCAAAATTGATTACAGAAGTGTTCAATAAAAAAGCTCACGTTGCTACAACTCATAATGAACTTATTAAAGATCCAAGATTTGTTTTGGTGGGTCGTGGACTATACGCTCTATCAGAATGGGGCTATATGAGCGGTGTTGTAAAAGATGTAATAAAGAAAATTATTGAAAAAGAAGGTCCTTTAACAAAAGAAAAGATTATTGAAAAAGTCTTGAAAGAGCGGTACGTAAAGGAAAATACCATCATGGTTAACCTTCAAAATCCTAAATATTTTAAAAAAGACAAAGTTGGTAAATATTCTCCTGTTTAGTCAATTGAGTACCAGATTCTGGTGCTCAATTTAGTTAGGGCTTGTTAGTTTGGGCGTTTATAGCAATGAAGGTTGTTCGATGAAGGGCTGGAATCATTATTCTTTTTTGGGTATACTTGAAAGGTATGTTAGCAGACTTATTTTCTCTTTTTACAAATGAAGTCTCTCTGAAGGTGTTTCGTTACCTTTATTTTTCGAGCCCAATCTGGCTTCCAATCATACTTGGTTTTTTATTTATGGAAATTTGGTTTAGATATATTCGCACAAAATATATTGAGGATCAAGGTTTTATATTACTTGAAGTAAAACTTCCAAAAGAAATTAATAAATCCCCATTGGCGATGGAGCTTGTTTTTATTGCTTTGTATCAAGTTGGTAGTCCAAAAAACTATATGGAGACCTATTTAGATGGAAAAATAAAGCCATGGTATTCCTTCGAGCTCGTGTCTTTGGAGGGTCAAGTAAAATTTTATATTTGGACAGCACCCAAATTTAAAAATCTCATAGAAGCACAGATTTATGCTCAATATCCAACGGTTGAAATCTATGAAGTGGAAGATTATGCAAAAAAGGTACATGTAGATACAGCTTCTACAACGATGTGGGGGACTTATTTTAAACTAGGAAGAGCTGATGCATATCCAATAAAAACTTATGTTGATTACGGAATGGATAAAGATCCAAAAGAAGAATTTAAAATTGATCCTATGACATCGGTGCTGGAATATCTTGGTTCAATGAAAAAAGGTGAGCAGGCCTGGTTGCAGATACTTGTGTCTGCTCACAGAACCGGTAAACCAAATAAACACTCTGAGTGGGTGAAAGAGGGGTATCTAAAAAAGAGATACGATTGGAGTGGCCCAGTCAAGCAAGAAATTAAAGATCTTTTAGCTAAACTTAAATCTGAGGAAGAAGGTGTGCCGGATCGTAGACCAACAAAAGGTGAAGCAGATACAATTTCAGCAATTGAAAGGAGTTTGTCCAAATATCCGTTTGAAATTGCTATTCGTGGTTTTTATATTGCTAAAAATGAAGTATTCAACTCTATTGGTATCACAGGCCTTATTGGAGCTTTTCGTCAGTATAGTTCACCAGAGTTGAATAGTTTTAAATTAGGTAAATTTACTGATTACGACAACCCTTGGCAGGATTTTAGACGCAGACGAAGAACTCAATTGGAAAAAGAGATGCTTGAAGCTTATAAACTGAGATCATTTTTCCAACCACCATACAAGTATTATAGGCAAAAACCATTTATTCTGACGACAGAGGAACTCGCAACGATTTATCATTTCCCTGGAGGAGTTGCTTCTACACCAACAATTCTAAAAACAAGCTCAAAGAAAGCTGAGCCGCCTGTAAACTTGCCGATATAGTTGCGCTTTATTTTTATGGAAAAACTTATCCTGCAAGTTAAAAATTGGTTTTATATTTTAGAGAATTGGATAAAGTCTGTTTATTCTCAGATTCGACAAGGTTGTTTTGAGTTAGATAAAAATAAATGTTTGGGTAGTAAGAAATGTCGAACTACTGCTTTTTGTATTACTGGTTTGGTTTTGTTTTTGTTAATTTTCTATTTATTTCTGTATCGAGCTCCTACAAATTTTCCAAACTATACTCTTTTCACTGTAAATAAAGGGGATACCTTATCTCAAGTCGCAGACTCTCTTTATGAAAACCACCTTATCCGCTCACCGTTTTGGTTTAGAAATTTTGTAATATTAGCTGATAGGGAAAAAGGACTTATTGCTGGAGATTATGTTTTTGGCGTACCTCAAAGTGTGTTCAAAATAGCTAATCGCATCACAGTTGCCAATTATGGTTTAGATTTTATTAAAGTTACCATTCCTGAAGGAATGAATAAATTTCAAATGGCGCAGATTTTTGAGGAAAAATTTTCTAAATTTGATCTGAAAGATTTTATTTCAAATGCAAAAGAAGGCTATCTTTTTCCTGATACATATCTTTTTCTTCCAAACTCAAGGTCGCCTCAAGTACTTAGCCTTATGAGAAATAATTTTGATAAAAAAATACAAAGTGTAGAAAGTGAGATAGCGGAATTCAAGAAACCTCTTGATGATGTGATAATCATGGCTTCTATTTTGGAAGAGGAGGCGCGAAAAACAGACACACGAAGAACTATTGCCGGAATACTATGGAAGCGTTTGAGTATCGGTATGCCTCTTCAAGTTGATTCAACTTTTCAGTATATAAATGGTAAAAATACATACCAATTAACTATCGATGATTTAAAAATTGATTCTCCTTACAATACCTACAGGCACAAAGGCTTACCCGTAACACCGATATCTAATCCGGGCCTGGATTCTATCTTGGCCGCAGTAACGCCAATCGAAACCCCTTATTTTTATTTTCTCTCGGATAGAAAGGGTAACATGTACTACGCCACTACATTTGAAGAACACAAAAAAAATAAGGTGTTGTATTTAAATTAAGTTATTGTATTCTGGATGTTAATGAGTAAAAAAGTAAAACCTGCCTCCGCTTCCTCCTTCGCTAAAGCTACGGAAGGACAAGAAAGCTTTGGCGTGGCAAGGAAAAAAGTTTTTGTTGGGCTATCAGGTGGAGTTGATTCATCTGTCTCAGCCGCTTTGTTGAAAAAACAAGGTTTTGATGTTACTGGAGTGTTTGTAAAGGTTTGGCACCCAGATTTTTTGCCTTGTAATTGGAAAGAGGAGCGTCGTGATGCGATGCGTGTTTGTGCAAAATTAGATATTCCATTTCTGTCTTTTGATTTTGAAAAAGAATACAAAAAAGAGGTTGTGGATTATATGATTTACGAATATAAGGCTGGCTGAACACCAAATCCCGATGTAATGTGCAATAAATACATCAAATTCGGTTCGTTCTTTAGGAAAGCTATGGAAATGGGCGCGGATTATATTGCGACAGGACATTATGCGCGCGTGGAACAATTAACAATTAACAATTACGAATTAAGAATTAAAAATTCCAATTCACTACTGACTACTAACTACAGACTACTAACAGGCATCGACTCTAATAAAGATCAATCATATTTTTTATGGACACTGGGACAAAAAGAATTGTCACACACACTTTTTCCTGTAGGTGGATATGAGAAACCTGAAGTTCGTAGATTAGCAAAAAAGTTTGGCCTTTTTACAGCAGAAAAAAAAGACAGTCAAGGTCTCTGCTTTATGGGGAAAGTTGATATGAAGGATTTTTTGAAACACTACATTAAAAGTGCCCCTGGAAAAGTTCTTGATATCCAAGGAAAGGCCATTGGTAGCCACGACGGGGCTATTTTTTATACAATCGGCCAACGTCATGGTTTTACGATTAACCACAAAAGTGGGAATGATGCTCCGATGTTTGTTATTTCTAAAGACATAAAGAAAAATACAATAAATGTTTCGAGTAAAATTGTTGAGAAAGAAACTATTTTCAATACCAAAAAAGTTACGTTAAAAAACGTAAATTGGATATTGGGTACAGTTCCTGATATTAAAGTAAAATACAATGCACGAATTCGTTATCGACAAGATGGGCAAAAATGTAGAATTTTAGAAAAAAGCGAAAAAATTGAGGTAGAATTTGACGAACTCCAAAACGCAATTTCTCTAGGTCAGTCACTTGTGTTGTATAAAGGTGAAAAATGTTTAGGTGGAGGAGTAATTGATTCTGTATTATAATAACCAGGATGACTCAAACAAAAACTTTGATTGTAAAAGGGAATGGAGAAAAGGAATTTTTTGATGCAGAAAAATTAGAAAGCTCTCTTGTACGTTCTGGGGCTTCTCCTGAGACGATAAATGAAATTGTGGCTCATATAGGGGAACTAAAAGATGGCATGAGCACTTCCCAAATATATAAACACGCCCATTTTTTACTAATTAAAATAGAGAAGAAGGCCGCTTCGAGGTATTCTTTGAGAAGAGCGGTGATGGATCTTGGACCGAGTGGTTTCCCTTTTGAAAATTTTATTGGTGAGATTATGAGAGAAAAAGGTTTTACTGTCGAAACAGATAAAATTGTAATGGGTGAATGCGTGGCGCACGAGATAGACGTTATCGCATACAATGAAAATAAACTTATAATGATGGAAGCAAAATTTCACAACGAACTCGGTATAAAATCAGACCTAAAAGTTGCTCTTTATGTAAAGGCCCGTTTTGACGACTTAAAAGAAAAAAAATATTTTTACGGTAAAGAAAGAAATCTTGATGAAGGTTGGCTTATTACTAATACAAAATTTACCTCGACCGCTATACAGTATGGAGTCTGCTGTGGCTTAAAGATGGTTGGTTGGAATTATCCGCTCAAAGGCAACCTTCAGGATATGATAGAGGACGGTGATTTGCATCCTATTACCTGCCTTACAAATCTAGGTCAACATCATACAAATGAACTTTTTGGTAGAGGGGTGGTGTTGTGTAAGACAATTTTAGAAAACACAGATATTTTGAAGGATGTTGGTTTAAAAGATTTCGAGATTTCAAAAATTCAAGAAGAAATTAGTAATTTATAATTTACTTTATTAAATAACTTAAAATTATGATAACAATATCTGCTAGTATGATGCCTTTCGTTCAAATTACCGTCGCATTACTTTTGGGGGGCCTCTTGGGTCTTGAGAGAACCTTTGCCCACAAAACTGCTGGACTTCGGACATACAGTCTCGTTTCTATGGGTTCTTGTTTGCTTATTATTATATCTAATTTAGTTATTGCTCCACTTTCAAATGTTTCTGGTATCGACCCCCTTCGTCTAGCGGCTGGTATTGTGACAGGTATAGGCTTTTTAGGTGCAGGACTTATCATTTTTAAAGATTCAAAAATTAGCGGGCTTACAACAGCGGCGGGACTTTGGGTAGCTTGTGCCATTGGTATCGCAGTAGGTTTTGAATTGTTTTCAATTGCTGTTTTTGCGACATCACTTACACTGTTTACATTTTCTGTGCTTTGGATTTTTGAAAATAAAATAAAAAAAATTGTTGATAGAAACGATCTTGATAATGGTGATAACCGATCTTCTTTATAAGATTTGAAAAATGTGATATAATATAATTAGAATCATTTTCTCTTAATGCAAGGAAATTTTGTTATGGAAGACGCTCCTACAGAAAATATACCCTCAATGTCAGATGATGGAATGGTTATCTATATGAGAGCGCAGATGATTGTGGCCTTTGGACATGTCAACAAATGGTTTGCAGGTATAGCATTGGGCCATTCCCCGTCAGATTCAGAAGCTATGAGACACTGGATAACATCTGGTGCCGCAAAACGATGGCGTAATGAATATTTTTCTAACAATAAAGGTAATCATCATTAGAGCGGGTTGTTTTTCTAACATCCCGCTTTTGCATTTGTTTACTATATAATATTTCTAATATGTATAAAGTCGAAAGAGAAAAACTTTTGAAACAAATCAAGAAAGAAATTTTGGATTTGAAAAAATCTCCTTTATACGCGGAGCGAGTTAAAAATAAAGTTTATCCGGTAATCGGTGAAGGTGACCATTTTGCAAAAATTATGTTTGTAGGCGAAGCGCCGGGTAAAAATGAAGCGATAACTGGCAAACCTTTTTGCGGTACGTCGGGTAAAATTTTAGATGAGTTATTGAGTTCAGTTTCCATCAAACGGGAAAAGGTTTATATTACCAATATCGTTAAAGACCGCCCGTCAATGAATCGGGACCCTTCACCTGACGAGATAGAAATTTACGGACCTTTTTTGGATAGACAGGTTGAAATTATTCAACCAAAAGTTATCGCTACACTTGGACGATTTTCTATGGTGTATATTATGAAAAAATTCGGCCTAGATTTTGATATACAACCAATATCAAGCGCACACGGCAAGTCTTTTGAGGCAGAAACGTCTTATGGTAAGGTAAAGATAATCCCGTTGTATCATCCTGCCGCAGCCATTTATAATCAACATCTAAAAGAGACGTTGATAAAAGATTTTAAAATTTTAAAAAAATATGAATAAAAATAAACAAATCTATAAACCATCTCAGGAAATTTTAAAAAAATATGCTAATGTTTTGGTAAATTTTGCTTTGGGAAGTGGGGAGGGAATCAAAAAAGGTGAGATTGTTTATATTGCCATTGATGAAATCGCGAAACCGCTTTTTGTAGAGCTTAGGCGGGTTATATGGAAAGCCGGCGGTCACGTGATTTCTGGGTATAGGCCATCTAATGACCCCTCCTTTAATGTGGATAAAGATTTTTTTCTTTATGCACAAAATCATCAAATCAATTTTTTTCCAGCAAAATATATGAAAGGCTTGATAGATGAAATGGACCACTCTATCTTTATTATCTCGGATACTGACAAGCACGCCCTTTTAGGAGTGGACTCTAAAAAAATTATGGAACGTAGTAAAGTGCATAAGCCGTTTATGGACTGGAGAAATAGGAAAGAAAATGCAGGAAAATTTACTTGGACACTTGGGCTGTATGGCACAGAGGCTATGGCAAAAGAGGCCAATATGAGTCTCAAAGATTATTGGGGGCAAATTATAAAGGCTTGTTTTTTGAATGAGAAAAATCCTATCAAAAAATGGAAGGAGGTTTATAGAAAACTAGAATCTTACAGACAAAAACTAAATAGAATGCCGATAGAAAAGTTGCACATAAAAGGAGCGGATGTAGATTTGTGGATTAGTTTAGGTAAGAAACGTCAGTGGGTGGGCGGAGGAGGAAGAAACATCCCAAGTTTTGAATTGTTTACATCGCCGGATTGGCACGGAACAAATGGTTGGATAAATTTCAATCAACCTCTTTATCGTTACGGATCAATTATTGAGGGTATTAAATTAACATTTAAAAACGGAAAAGTTGTTTCTGCAAAAGCATCGAAGAACGAAAAACTTTTGAAACAAATGATTGCTACGGAAAACGCAGATAAAGTTGGGGAGTTTTCAATGACCGACAGGCGATTTTCTAATATCACTAAATTTATGGCGGAAACTCTTTTTGATGAAAACATTGGAGGAGAACACGGAAACACTCATATTGCCCTAGGTAATGCTTATCACGATTGTTTTTCAGGTAATCCAAGTAAGCTATCAAAATCCGATTGGAAAAAACTTGGGTTTAATGACTCTTCGGTTCATACAGACATCATATCGACAGCTCCTCGGACGATAACTGCTCATATGTTGAACGGTGATAAAAAGGTAATTTATAATAACGGTCAGTATGTTTTTTAAATTTAATTAACAAAAAAATTGAAACTAGTGTAATATTGAAGTCATGCAATCAAAAGAAATAAGGCAAAAATTCTTGGACTTTTTTGAAAAAAGAGGACATAAAATAATCCCTTCCGCTTCGCTTGTGCCAGAAAATGATCCATCGGTACTTTTTAATACTGCCGGAATGCAACCGTTGATACCATATCTCTTGGGTGAAAAACACCCACAGGGCAAGCGTTTAGTTAATGTCCAGAAATGTGTTCGTACTGTAGATATTGATGATGTTGGCGACAATACTCACGCCACTTTTTTTGAAATGCTTGGTAATTGGTCTTTGGGTGACTATTTTAAAGAAGATGCTATAAAGTGGAGTTATGAACTTTTATTCTCAAAAGAAGAAGGTTTTGGTCTTGATCCAAGTCGTTTATATGTAACTGTTTTTGAAGGAGACAGTACAGCACCAAGAGACGACGAGGCAAAGGAAATTTGGATGAGGGTTGGCGTGCCAGAAAACCGCATATACTTTATGGGCGCCGATACAAACTGGTGGCAAGCTGGTGAAAATGGACCTTGCGGACCAGATAGCGAGATGTTTTACGATGTTACAGAAAAAGGCTTGGGTGATATGACTAAAGAAGAATATATCTCTGCCGATAATCGTCGAGATGTGGTCGAAATTTGGAATGATGTTTTTATGGAATATGAGAAGAAGGACGGAAAAGTTGTTGGTAAGTTGAAAAATAAAAATGTTGATACCGGTGCGGGTCTAGAGCGTGTCGCTATGATTTTGCAGGGAGTTGATAATATTTATGATACAGACTTACTAAAGCCTGTTATGACAATGATAGACAAAGAATCGTCTGTTAATTTAAGTAGACCAAAGAGAATTATCGCAGACCATATTCGTGCTGCTGTATTTATAATCGCAGAAGGTGTTCTGCCTTCCAATACAGATCAGGGATATATACTTCGCCGTTTAATTAGGCGAGCAGTCAGGTATTCTAAAGAGATTGGTGTGACAAACCTACATCCTGTAATCAAAGAAACAATTAATTTGTCCGACTTGAAAAATAAAGAAGAATATATTATTAAAGTGATTGATGAAGAAGCTAGCAAGTTCGAAGTTGCTCTTAAAGAAGGCTTAAAAAAAGTTGAGAAGATTTTTAATACTAAAGTATCAATCGAACAGGATAAATTTATTGCTCTAATGAATAATACTGGGCTTTTGATGCGCGAATCATTTAATAATCGTCGAGCGAAAATGCCGTATGCGATAACCGAAATTCCTCTAACCGAAAAAGAAATTGAGGGAGCACTTGTGACGGGCGAAGAAGCCTTCAATTTATATCAGTCCTACGGTTTACCTATAGAAGTTATTATTGAACTAGTAAGAGAATCTCGTTTACTAGTTGATCGTGGTGGATACCGTGAAGAATTAAAGCACCATCAAAAACTTTCTCGTGTCGGTTCGAAGAAAAAATTTAAGGGTGGGCTAGGGGACACAAGCGATACTTCAGTAAGATATCATACAGCCACACATTTGTTGCATCAGGCCCTCCATGATGTCTTAGGTGATAGTGTAGAGCAAAAAGGCTCAAATATCACTTCGGAACGTCTTCGTTTTGATTTTTCATACAGCGCAAAGATGACTGATGAACAAAAACAAA
>JABMOB010000011.1 GCA_013204345.1 Parcubacteria group bacterium
CTCGCGGACTCGCGTGTGCAAAAACCAAAAAATTTCCTTGCATTTTCCTCGCGTCTCCTCCCCCCACCCCTCCACCGCGAAGCGGAAAAAGAAATGGAAAGGAAATTTTTGGTTTTGCTTCGCCGTTTCAGTCTCCGAAAAGAGCAATCTTATTTTAACATTTTTGTTTGCTCTTTTCTCCACCCTCACGGCGACCGAGGCGCTTCCTCTCCGCGTTTGGTGGTAGCTTGGGGTTCTATTCCTCCGATTACTGGTCGTGGTAACTCATAAAGCGGATTGTGCGAGGCACAACAAATCTTATTGTGCTTGCCCCACCCACCCAGTGCGCGCACAAATCCCCGCCGTTTTTAGGAGATATTATAAAACGGCGGGGATTGCTCCCTTAAAACTCCTTTTCTCTAACAAAAAGCCCTTTTACGCTTTTTAGTGTTCGTTTAGAAAATTTATAAACAGTCTTGGCGAAAAGAGCGACTCTTCTCCATATTGTCTTGTGATTCTTGTACTTTAAAAAGTTGATGAAATTTTTACTGTTGATTTCTTTGAGATGTCGCCCTATTTCGTCATCATCCCAAGAAGCCTTGAAGGAAATTTTCTTAACTGATTCGCACCCAAAGCAATACTCAAGCGAACCTGCACCTGACAATTTATCCTTTGGAATATCGAAGTATAAAATTTCCATGATACTTTCTGGCACAAATTTTACTTCGTCTTTTGTATACCCAGATAGATATGAACCCCCACCAAGATTTGAATTCTTTGTATGAAAATTTACCTGTTCATCAAGACTAGGTGCAAATTTTGTGCTAGGAATTCCGATGAAAGATGAGAACCAAACCCTGTTTATAATTGAGTGATGATTGTTTTTTAGGACGACAGAAAAAACAATTCTATTCGGGTCGCTTTGCTCACGAATTACAAAGAAATGTTTCAGGTCGCCCTTTTGTTCAGATTTTTTTGATTCCTCTCCAAGATTAAGATTATTATTTACCGTAAAAAGAGTTGGGCTCATAAATTTACTCCACCAAGCTTTTTACTTTATGGTTTAACTCGCTTAAGTATTGCTCGTTTGATATAAGCTTTTTGTTAAGAAGATACTGCAATATTTCTTTTCTCGCTTGAGAAATCTTCTCGTGGATATTTTTCTGTGCGCTCGGATTGTCGGTAGTTTTCGCCCAAAGAAAATCTGTATTGACATCATATTCTATATACAACCACAAGTTATTTATGAATTGTATAAATTCGGGAGACGCTTCTTTGTTCTCGCCTACAATAGGATAAAGTCCCATGTGAATAGCCTCTTGGTAAACTTCAGGACTATTCAGTACTTTATAAAGATTGAAATCTATATTCTTATGCTTCCAATCCCTAACAGCAAAATCATGCAACCTATCAAGTACATAGATTATGTTTTTATTATCTTTGCTATTTTTAAAAAAATTAAATATTGACATATTATTTTTTACTCTCGTAGTATTGTTGCAAGGCTTTTTTCATAACAGCAAACTGTTCATCTACTTTTGTTGGAAAATTGTGCAAGTCCATCCCCAATTCTTTTATTAAAGAGTTGAGTGATTCTTCGGCAGCGTCTCGATACCCCATTTCATATCCTTCAAAGTAAGTCCTCCAGTGCTCTTCTTTTCCAAAAAACCAAGGGCGATTGAAGTTATGTTTAATGTAGTCCTTATGTATCTCGCTTTCGTTTTTCATATTATTTTTTTAGTTCCGCTATTTTTTGACTAAAATCTGCCTCGGCAGTTTTCGACATACCACCTACAAAAACACCACCACCAAACAGATCATCGATAGTGTATATTTCTTTTGGGTCGGTAGTTGTGTGTATTGTGTAAGCATACAGACAAGTATTCATTTTTGGGCTATAAAATATCTCATTGAGAGTATATGTATCATTCTGAAAAACTCTACCGCTTTCTTTTATTTTGGTATTTGCCAAATCATACTGTTGGGAACATTCTTGTTTTTTCTGAAATTCACTTTTGATAGCAATCCCCGCTGATTGTTTATTAAAATAGACAACTGCCAAAACTACAACCAAAACAAGAATGATTCCGCTTGCAATTTTATTTTCTCTAATCCATTTATCCATATTATTTTATAAAGTGGTTAATATCTTTTTTATAAACCTTCGCAAACTCTGCCAATTCTACCGCATCAACTCCGCGCTCGCCTCGCTCTATTTTGGAAATATACGCTTGGGGTTTCTTCAATAGTTTTCCTGCCCCTACTTGCGTTAAACCTGCCTCTTGGCGAGCGGAACGGAGTTTTGCGGTAAGTTTTTGATATTTTGCTTGGTATTTCTTCGACATATAGATATTAACATAATATAGTCGAAAGTGGAATATAC